>JAOAIH010000012.1 GCA_026414805.1 Spirochaetota bacterium
TAAGATTTCTATACGCTTCTTCTAATTCTTCTAAAGAATATACTTTTTTTGAATTAGGGAGTGAAGCTAAAAATATCCTGCCATACGACTTTGTAACTATACGGGGATCAAGAATTGCAATCACACCTTTGTCAGATGATTTGCGAATGAGCCGGCCATAACCCTGTTTTAATAGCAACACTGCATAAGGCAGCTGATAGCTCATAAATGGATTGCCACCTTCTTTTTGTATTTTTTCTATCTTTGCTCCCACAATGGGATTGTCTGGAGTCTCAAAGGGAAGCTTCATGATGATAACAGCACGCGCTAAATCTCCTGGCAGGTCCACACCTTGCCAAAATGAATGTGTCCCAAAAAGGACTGCATTATCACATCCAATATATTCCTGCAATGCTGCAGTTGCGTTCATTAGGTGTTGAGAAAATATTGTATATGGAATAGCATCATAAAGCTTTTCATATATTTTTGTTAACATTGAATATGAAGTAAAAAGCACAAGGCATCTTCCCTGCACAATATTAATTATTGTTTTGATTTTTTCTGCTGCATTGTCTATAAAAGTTTCTTCTGAAGGGTCCACATTATCTCTATCAATGAATAATACAGACTGTGCAGCAAAATCAAATGGCGAAGGAAGTATCAAAGATGTAGCCTTTGTAAGGCCAATGCTCCGTATAAAATAATCAAAGCTATTATTGACGGTTAATGTTGCAGACACAAATGCAAGATGATTATAGTATTCCACTACTTCTTTATGAATGATACAAGCTACATCCAGCGGCTGTCCACACATACACAGTGTTCCTTCTCTGCTTTTTTCTTTTTCAAGCCAGTAAACGTAGCTGTCATCATCCATAAACACAATCATGCCAAGGTTATTGCAGGTATTCATGATAATGCTTTTTTGATACTCAAACTCACAACGCCAATCTTCTTCTAGCTTTTCAGCTTCAACTTTTTCAAACAAGCCAAGTATCTCTTCTAGTGCTTTGAGTAACGGAAGGCATTCCTTTAAAGGATTTCTTAACCTCAATGTTTGCAATTCCTGTAATATATTGTTGCAGATTGACTTGCATACCTGTAGCTGACGCAATGCATTATCAAATATTTCAATGGCTTCCTGATGAAGAGCGTAAGGCAACCACCTTTCAATGAGCGAAGAGCCTTTTTTTCTGTGAATAATATACTCCAATGTTTCTTTAAGTGCCTCAATATTGATTATAAATCCTAACTGGCTTGAAGCTATCCTTTCCAGCGAATGTGCTTCATCAAATACTACACCTCTGCAATCCGGCACCAGTGACTTTGACGCAGCAATATTAGAAAAAAAGAGGTAATGATTCATGACAAGGATATTAGCCTGCTGCCACTGTTTTCGTGCTTCCATATATGAGCATTTATTTCGATATTTACACTTGTGCATAGTGCATAGTTCAGATTCGCGGCAGATAGCATTCCATACAGCATCCGCTACCTGAACGTCAAACCTGGTAATAGTGTGATCTTTTTTTAACAGAGCATGGAGGTAGTGAATATCTGCTACAAATCTTTTGTCAAAACTGCCTGTATCAATTGCATGCTGCAAACGTCGTAAACAGGGATAATTGTTGCTACCTAAGCAAAGAGCATATTCTAATGAGCTATCGGTTAATTCTTCCACTAGTGATGCAACAACAGGTAAATCTTTAAGGATTAATTGCTGCTGTAGGGCTTTGGTTTCAGTAACTATCGCCACCTTAACATCCTCATACAGCGCAAACAGTGCAGCTGGCAAAAGATAACCAAATGTTTTCCCGGTACCAGTACCAGCTTCAATGACTACGTGTGTTTGGTCATACCATGATTGTGCAATAGCATGAGCCATCTGCTCCTGTATGGAGCGATACTCAAAATCGCGGATATAGCGCGCTAACATCCCGCTTGCAAACACATCATGTATGACAGATTGAACATCCATAAAAATAGTATTTATGTATAGTGGCACTGTAAGAGGTGCACTGCGGGTTGTCTATCAAAAAATGAATGAAGGATATTTGTCAACCAGTCCCATAATATACGCACTGACACGTGCGTAGTATCTGTAATACCGGTACATGAAATCAAATAACAGTGATGGCCAGCGCTTTGTTGCAATTATACAAATAAGGCCAACAGGTATAAGGACAAGCATTCCAAGCGTCAGCACTACAAGCAGCAGCAGATGAGGGAGTGCTGCAATAAGTATGCCTATTACTGTAATTCGCAAAAACGCTAACAAGCGCGATGGCTCTGAAGGATATACAATATCAAGCTGCAGGCTATGCTCAACCTTTGGCCTCCCTGCATATACAGGCTTGTCTTCAATTATCTGTGCTGCATAGGCTATAATTGCAATACAATATCGTAATGTATTTTGCTGTATGTCGGCAAAATCATCTATGAATTGCCTGGTAAATAATATTACGCACCAGTTCAAAAAGCCAACTATCGATGACACTACACTGTAGATGGTATTGACAATTATATGTGGCAGCAATGAAATAAAATAAACACCCAGGAGCCGTAATGCTGCACCTGTTCTAGAATATGACAATGCAAAATCAACGGTTACATTGACAAAACCAGCAGGCACTGAATCTATAGTTTCTTTTTCAGCATATTCAAATTCTTCAGGAACATATGTTTTAGTTTGGGTATCTTCCATTTCAAATTTATCAAGATCTACTTCGGGTAAATCCATTCCCTTTGACATTATTGTTTCAATTTCTGATTCTGTTAACTCTTTATGCAAGTCATCAACCGTTAGTCCTGGCTCAATTTCGTCTAAAGAAAGCTTTAAATCTTCCTCATCTTCCACCGGCTTCTTTGTTTCTTCTTCAATTAACTCATCTATTGTTAAACCAGCATCCTCCAGAGTAAGCTTTTCATCTTCTTCAAGTATTTGTTCACCTGGCAACACCTCTTCATGCTCCTCAAGCTGAATGTCCAGCGAATCAAGATCAAGAGTAATGTCATCTATTGTTTCTTTTTCAACGGGTTTCTTTGCTTTTGTTTTCTTAGGAATTTCCTCATCAGAAACCAAAATATCATCAAAGTCAATATCTTCCACCGGAAGCTTTTCCCTCTCAAGGACTGAAGGTTTTTCAGAAATCTCAGTTTCCTCAATTACTGTGGATTCATCAAGAGGGATGTCAAGTGTATCAAGATCAATTGTTATACTTTCATCAAGATCTTTCTCCTTGGAGAAAATCTCATCGGATTTGATGTCGCCTTCAAGCAATAGGTCTTTATCAAGTGGCTCCTCGGGGAGTTGTATTTCTTCAGTAGCGCTCTTTAATTCCTCAGCAGAAAAATCGGATAGGTCTATTGTTTCGCTTTCAATTGGGGCAAATTCGTCTTCAAGTTTTCTTTTTTTTGGTTGGGGCTCATCAAATGACTCAATATCTGAAAGCAAATCCTCATCAGCCTTTGAAATATCTTTTTCTGCATGTACGTCATAGTGTTCCTGTTGCAGTATATCTTCAAATTCGTCTGTAGTATGGACATGTTGTTCTGGCTTCCGTTCAGCTTTTTGTTCCACAAGCCTCTGGTCAAAACTTCTCTCTGGCACTTTTTCTATACGGTTGTCTATAATAACATGAGTCTTGCATTTGGGGCAGGTAAATGCAAAACGCTTGTTCTCTACCTTTTCATCATCAACCTGATAGGCTGCATTACATTCGCTGCATCGTACAATCATGAATGGCTCCTGATGATTTATTGACTGGTGAAATACCGCTCATTAATATTATGCTGAACAATCAAAAAGCCTATTGGCAAAAATAATACCATATACCAAGGCATCTGCCTGCCATTGAGCATTTCGGATTTCTGCATATATTTTATGGTAAGATAGATAAGCCATACACCACCAGTGAGGATAGTAAGCAGTATGTTGTTTACGGGATTATCATAAAATATACGGCTGACACGAGCAATCCACCAGAAATAATACAAACCTGCAGTGCATACCATTAGTACAAATAATACAACAAGATTGTCTTCAGGTATATATTCAAAAGCATTTTTTGCGTGCATATATACTCCAATAGTTACTATTGTATATATAACAAAATAAATAAATTACTGCAACAAAAAAAGTCTAAAAGCTTCTATATATAATTTACGGTAAAATCATAAAAAAATCTTAATAATTATTTAATCCTGAAAAATTCTTGTCATTTTTACTAATAACGTTTATTACGGCATAAAAATCTTATTGTGTGTTCCATATTGTAAGGAAATCCATATACATTCATGAAAATACAAGAATTTAATTATTCCAGTATAACACAGCGACGGCTTGTCCTGCTTTCAGTATTTTTCTCAATTGCGACACTTGTTGTAGGTACTGTGATAACTATTCTGGGTATCACCTCGTTAGCACTGTATACCCCTGTATGGAAGTATATCCTGACTTTGGCATTTTCCGGCCTGCTTTTTGGCATTATTGCCGGGAGTGCTATATTACGCAAGTTACAAAATCATAGAATTATCATCATTACACAGGAAGTTATAGTTTCATGCGTGGCGATAGCTCCGGTCATTGGCCTCCTTATTTACAGCGACAGCACTTTAAGATATATACAAATTCTTCAACATTACTACTGGTTGCCATATACGGTAATTTTTATATTGTACTTTTGTTCAGGAATAAAAGCATCCTACTTTCTGAAAACAACCAGCGGCGACTATATTGACAATAAAAACCCGGCCGCAATGGCAATACTTGTTGCTCTAACGTCATTCATTATATCTGCAGCGTGTGGAGTATATATATATTATCATCCCTACTATCTTATCTGCTATATTATTTTTCCAATACTATCGTTTGTCATTACGTTATTTCTTACACTGCCGTTTTGCCCTCCCGTTATCATTTCTAAAGGTATTCAAGAAGAAACTTATATTACCTCGCGCGATGATATTCTCTTCACATATTGTAATGTTTCGTTTATAGTTATATTCACTATTCTCATACTTGTTACTATCGTTGCCCGCCATGGGCTATTTTTGCACATTATTCTTTATTCACTTATTGCCATAATCGTAAGCTTCATTATAGGAGCTATCGCCTCACAATTTATAAAAACACATACTACTGTGTTTATTTACGGCGAAATGCTGTATCCATTTCTTTTCCTTGCTTTTATCATTGTAAATCACAGCAATACCATTCCTTATTATGCAAGTATTATTGCAGCAGCCCCTTTTAGTGTATTTGCAGGATTAACATTTGGTACATCCCTGCAGCAGATTGTACTGAAAAATAACCATCAGTCACGATACACTTTGCTACTCTTTTCCTTTTTTATTATTCCAATTCCCATAATTATTGCATTTATATGGATAGAATTAACCTATTTGTGGTTTTTCATGCTTATCTATGTACTGGCAATAGTTACTATAGTATTTCCCGGTTTGTATCTTTTACAGAATACCAAACGATCTGTATCGTCAATACTGTACTTTGTTATAAGTTTGCTATTTATACCTGCTATTATTATTACACATATTTATTTTAAATTGCCATTTTCAAATACACTGGTTCATAGATATTGCAGTGGCTATGACTCCATAGCAATGGCAAATTTTAATTCATCATTTATAACACAACCTGCAACTGCATATATCCAGGGCATACCAGTATGTTCATTAAACGAACACTCAGCGCGGGATATAAAGCGTTCAATTGTGCTTTCCAGCCTTTTTACAGGTTCAGGTCATACTATTGTCATAGATGGCTATCACAAATTTTTTACCAACAATCTTTATAGCATACTACCTTCCCCGGTTATCATAGATTATATTCCCGACCGCATTGTTGATTATCAAAAACCAACTATAACTGGCGTGGAACAGTATGCAACTGTTCATAGCAATATTCTTGCTGCAATATACGGTAAAAAAGGGACCATCATTGATATCCCAAATATCTTTGATCACTATATGTATGCATTTCGCTTTTCAGATGCATACATTGCCAGCATTAAACAACACGTTGATGATTACTATTTTATGATAATTGACGTAACACATCTTCCATTACAACATTTGAGTAGCTTTTCCGCGGCTTTGCAGAAACACTTTTCACATACACTCGTTGCCATTTACGGCAATCATATGATCATTGGTGCAACAAACATGCCCACTGGGTTTGTTATTGATCAGGCCAAAGTACAAAAATTGGAAAACCTCATTCAGACAACACCAGTTTCAAACATCTTTATTAATGCTGAACATGCATTATCGTATATACTATACACCTCTGTACAATCTATAGTACCGCCTGATAGTAAACATGAATACATGGTCCTTAATTTTAAAAAACCTGATGTTGTATCATACCACAATAGCTATGCTCAAACAGTCATTGCTACCAATGATGCAGTCATAAGTTTTGCTGATAAAACCCCTTACTGGGTTAACACACTACAGGTAAGGATGTTTTATGCCAAAAGGATAAATGAATTATTAAAACAATCTGAATACTATGGCATACAACAGCAGTTTGAACGTGAGATGCAGACGCTCATGGATTTGCGTCGTGCGGGAGAATATATGCCATCGCTGCGGCAATACATCATTAATGTAATCAGCTATAAAGAAAAACTTTATGAAAACATTGCATTCCTATACGAAAAAGACAAACAATGGGATAAAGCTATATCATTATATTCAGCCATGCTTGCAGTCAATCCCAACAATTTTACTGCAAATTACCGTATTGGCATAATAAGCGCAACAATCCAGAACATGGACAATGCATTTAAATATCTCAACAATGCAATGAGGATCAACCCAAATAACCCCGATGTTCTGTATCAGTTGGGGATACTCTTAATATCGCAGGGCAAATATCCCGAAGCCCTCAACTATTTGTTACAAGCCCATCAAATGAATATGGCAACCGCATCGTTATTTTTTAATATTGGCCTATGTTACGAATCACTGAAGAATCTTGAGGAAGCAAAACGATACTACGAAAAGGCAAAACTGCTTGATCCCAACGATCCATCAATACAATCAAGTCTTGAGCGCTTTTCCGGAAAAAAAGATGAACCCACAAATCAGAACGATTCGCGTACAAACCAACTGGATGAAGAAAAAGGCGAAAGCTTCCCATTACCTATCAATCAATCAGCGTATGATGTTCGTCTTAAGGAAAACGAGCTTAAGGATGAAGACAAAGTTAACATGCCACGATAGTTACTAACAGTACTTCACTTTAATAAACGAGGTATATAAATATGAATGGTTTTTCGATAGGTATCACAATCTTTGGTGGATTAGGATTATTTTTATTTGGAATGAAGATCATGAGCGAATCCCTGCAACAAGCAGCAGGTGAAAGGCTGAAGGGCATTTTATGGAGAGTGAGCAGCAACCGGTTTAAGGGAGTTTTTACCGGTTTATTCATCACATCAATAATACAGTCCTCAAGTGCAACAACTGTAATGCTGGTAAGCTTTGTAAGTGCTGGACTTTTAACATTGCAACAATCAATTGGTATTATATATGGTGCCAATATCGGGACAACGGTTACTGGATGGCTTGTTGCCTTAATTGGATTTAAAGTTAAGATTACTGCTGTTGCATTGCCATGTATAGGTATTGGTTTTTTTATACGGTTTATATCAAATGAAAAGGTACGATACTACGGCGAAGTGTTGCTTGGATTTGGTGTTCTTTTCTTTGGGCTTGATATTATGAGCAATGCAGTCAAAGACCTTCGTAATTCTGAGGCAATATTAAGCCTCATGTCACGTTATAGCGCAGTTGATATACCTTCAACATTGATTGTGGTTGTCATTGGAACAATTATAACTATGATTGTCCAATCGTCAAGTGCAACCGTTGCTATGACAATGACACTGGCAGTAAATGGCCTTATAGATTTCCCAACTGCATGTGCATTCATCTTAGGTGAAAACATAGGAACAACTATCACTGCAAATATTGCAGCAATTGGAGCTTCAACTGAGGCTAAACAAGCTGCCCGCGCGCATTTTTTGTTTAACTTAATTGGTGTAATATGGATTATGTTTATCTTTCATAAACTTTTTGTGCCATTTGTAGACTGGCTTGTTCCCGGTAATCCTTATTCAGATATTCTGGCAGTACGATCAAAGGTAATTGCAGACCATATGGCAGCATTCCACACCGCCTTTAATGTTATCAACACTATTGTATTTTTACCATTTGTCGATGTTTTGGCAAAGCTTGCAACAAAACTTGCACCAAAACCCGAAGGTGAAAAAGATGAATTCCATTTAAAATATATCACTACTGCACTGGTTGCCACACCTACAATCAACATCAATCAGGCTCGCCTGGAAATCAAGCGAATGTGTGGTATTGTCCTTGAGATGTTTGACATGGTGATGGAAGTATTCCATCACCCAAAAGAAAAATTAGGAACACAGGTTGAGCAAATTATAAAACTGGAAAACCTCACCGATCACCTTGAAAAAGAGATCTCCAACTTTCTTGTAAATATTTTGCAAAACAACATATCATATGAACAGAGTGAAGAAGTATCCTCACTTCTGCATACGGTCAATGAGTTAGAGCGCATAGGCGATAACTGTGAATCGTTACTTAAGCTTATACGAAGAAAATATGAACAGGGTATTGAATTTTCCGATGAAGCAGTAAAAGGAATTGATGAGATTGCAGTAAAAGTGAGGGAATTTTTGGTTTTGATTAATGACAACATCACAATACGCAATAAGGACATAATGTCCGATTCCAAATTCCTTGAAGACAGAATTGACGAATTAAGAAATGAGTTGCGTAAGGGTCATGTCAACCGCCTGAATGAAGGAATATGTGATGTCAACGCTGGCCTTATTTTTATTGATATGCTCTCAAAATTTGAAAAAATTGGTGACCATGCATTTAATGTAGCTGAAAGCATCTCGGGTGTCAGGGTTTTTTGACAAAAGCCCTGGCCCGTATCTTTTCAATTAGTTCTTTAGGCCTCTTTGGAACAAACACTTCTATATCATTACAATACTTTACGCCAAAGTCATGTGCTGTTTTATGTTGAGGCATTAAAATATCAAGAGTAAAACCTTTTATGGCACTGCCAGTATCAAGTGCAACATAATATTTATTATTATATTTTATTATAGAGCCAAGAGGTATAATATCTGGATCAACGGCTGCAACATTTATTCCCTGCTCCATAAGCCCGGATAATGTAACACCACCAATTGCTGCACAATTGGTATAATCATCAACACCGTTATCAGTATACCTTGTATTACAGCATCTGCCAGGACAGTAAGCAGTAATTTTCCATGTGGTATTAAAATCCATCTTTTTTGTGTGCGATAGCTCCTCAAAAAGATCATTCTTTGGTAATAAATCCTGATAGGCAAATGCCAGCAATCCTGCTATCATCAGTAATATCACACTGAATAGTACTTTTTGCATTGATTTACCCTACTATACAATTTTTACTAATTATTCAAAGGAAGAATGTAATTTGTGCCAAAATCTGTTTTTTCAAAGTGAAGTCAATCATTTTTTAATGTGACATAAAATTATGTTGACAAATTTTATTAATTGTTTTATGTACAATTTTAATGTAAAAAACGTTAATTTTTGTTCTCATTGCTCCTAATAATTATGATTATACATCGTATGATGTGAATGATATGTTTTAACAATACTATTTATATGTATAAATTTTACCAAAAAAGGAGTGTTATACGATGATATGGAATATTGCGACGCTGGTAACCTGTTTATTCATGATACTCTTCTTCCGGCGTCTTGACCGTTCCAATTTACGACTAACCAAAGTCAAACGATATACATCAAAAGTACTAGATGATTTTAAAAAGTTGGCTCAGGAAGAAGAACGCAAGTTCAATGACTCTACCATTGAATTGGATATAATGTTAAAAAAAGCGCAAGCACTGAGTAATCATCTCAATGGTTCAATTGCTGAAATTGAAGAAAAGCTAAAGGGGCTTGACATCGAAAAAACAAACCTTAAAAAGGTTGAAGAAGATCTTAAAGTAATTTCAAATGCAGCCCGTGATGTAAATCAACAAATTGAATACATAGCTGCTTCACGAGCTAGTTTTGGTGACATAGCAAAAAAAATACATTACCTCACCGAAAATCTCTCAAAACTGGAAAAGGATACCTCAATAATATTGCAAACCTTTAATGATAAGGTTCGCGAGCGATCCAGAGAATTATCCGAGGAAATTGCAGAACAAATCAACAAGCTGCGTGATACCATCAATATAAAAGAAGAACGTCTACTTATGGCTTCTCAGGAAAAGATTGACCTGTTAACCCGCAACTTTTCCGAGTCGCTATCGCGTATGGAACAAAACATCACCAACACCGGCGATGCAATTCTTGAAAATATCAGGTTAAAGATAGATACTGTTACAAAATCAGTAGATTCAATTGAACAGCGAGTTGAATCCGCTGAACGCCGGGTATTTACCGACCTAAACCAAAAAATTGCAACGCTGGCAAAATCTATTGAAGACTTTGAACAGGATTTAGACCAAATACGTATCACCTCTGTCACTGCAATGCGAAAAGAGTTAGCTGAAGTCAGCGATCAGATTGTTGAATTAAAATCTTCTATCACAGAAGTTGAAAACAGCATTTTTGCTGATCTTAAAGAAAAAGCAAATGATGTCAAAACAAGCATATCCTTCTCATTAAAAGAATTTAAGGATATGCGCGAAAGCTTAATTGAACAGGTTAATACTGACATAGAAAAGGTATATGATAAACTGCGATTAATTGAACAAAATATTGATGAATCAAAAGCTCAGCTCATTGCTTCATTTGATGAGGAAGTAAATAAAATACGTACTGCATTTGACAATCTGAATATTCATGCTATTTCTAAAAAAGATGAGATTGTAAAAGCAGCACGCAAGGAAGCTGAGGATATCAAAGCACGAATAGAAGAGTTTGGCGAAAAGTTTATAGAAATGGAACACCGGCTTGTAGATACATCCCAAGAACAGCTTAAAATGCTTGTTTCAGAGTACCAGTCCATTGAATTGCGCTTTCAAAACCTTACTGAAAGAGCCAATCATGTTGAACGTCAGCTGCAACTGTCAATTGAATCAAAGCTAGCTGAAGCTAAAAATGAATTTGACACCATGAGTCAGCATATTGCTGCCATGAAAGACGAACTTTTAAGCCTTGAAGAAAATCACAAAATTTTTACACGAACCGATGATATGCTCAAAACAGTTCAGGGTGCATTGACCCAATTGAATACCATACTTGCTCAATCACGTGAGGAATCTAAAAAACTGGATGAATTTTTAGAAAAAGTTGAATCTATCAAAGATATCCGCCGAACAGTAGAACGCGAATTAAAAGTATTTGAAACACGAAAAGAAAAACTGGCAACGGTTGAATCTCAAATTAAAGCACTCATGGAACTTGCTGATATGATTTCAATTAAGGCAGATTCCCTGCAGGATGGCATTTTGAAAATTGACCAATTTAATGCTCGTATTGATGCACTAGCAAAAGTGTATAATGACCTTGAAAACAGAATCCATGAACTCCAAGAATATGAAAACACCATAACAAAAAATTTAGAGTCGGTTAATAAGACTGACCTGATCATGAAATCAATTGAAACCCGTATTAAGGCATTCCAGTCAACTTTAGAAAAGTCAGAAAAGAAAATTGAACGGCTCACAGGGTATCTGCATAGCATTGAAGAAAATACACTTATTTTGAAAACCCGCGAGCAGGAAATACGTGAAGTCAAAGAACATTTTGCCGAACTTGAAGGCCTTACAGCGCACATTGAAGAGCGGATTAAACAGGTGAATGCTATGTTTCAAAAGCTTGAAGATATGCGGGATGAAATCAGTCAGACCGACAACCGCCTGCAGCTGATGTTTACTGAAACCGATAAGCGCATGAAACAGTTTGCTGATTTTCTTAAAGCTGTCGATAGTAATACAGTTATAGGCAAAGAGATAAAAGGAATTCCAAACGTAAATATCAATGAAAGATTAATCAAGACAGTTCGTGAACTTTCAAATAAGGGGTGGAGTTCAAAGGAAATAGCCAACAAACTCTTGATAGATGAAAATGCAGTACGATTAATAATCAATACAACATCTATGTAGTACGTTACTGTGTTTTATCTTTTATTTTTTCTCTGATTTGCTGCATTATCTGTTCATCAGAAAGTTTCTTTCTTAACACTATTCTGTATTTTACATCAAATTTTGTTGGCTCAACTGCTTTGCCGGGAAAGGAAAAAGTCCAGCGCTGTAGGTCCTGGACAATTAGGTTGTCCAGTTCAACTAGAAATGTCAGCTGAGTAGGCCGTATTTTCATTATTGCCCCTGAATCAGGGAATAACCACACTGTGGCAATCCCTTCACGAGCTTCATCAATCTGATTATACTGTGCTGCTTCTTCTAGAATATATTTATCCCCGCTTTCATCCTTATTACGGGTTATTTTATCATGATAGTTCATCTGAACAACCTGATAGGTATCAGGAGTTATCAATACCCTGAAAAGTTCAGCACCATTCTTTTCCTCAAGAAACTTTTTATTTTCCAGTGCAAAGGGGTCTTCTGTCTCTTTTACAGCAGTTGTGCTGCAGGATAGTAATGCGAATATAATATAAAATATAATGTACTTACGCATAGATTATTCCTCCAAAATAATTTTCTATGTCATTCTGAGGTCACAAAGTGACCAAAGAATCTTGCCTTCAAATTTTCGATTCTTCGCTTTGCTCAGAATGACATCACAACACATTTCTCATCCAATTTCAACTACACCGTAACTATCGCCCACCCAATAAAATTTTTCCATTTTCATCTTTGCATGTTATAGCTAAATTGATTATCATTGCATATATCAGCGTACTTGACAAAATAACAAGCTCTTTTTATAATTGGTTCAAAACACTGTTTTCCTATCCAGTTATAGATTCATAGGATATCAAGTAAAGAAAATTTTTCTATTACGATAATTTTCATCATACGAATTCAATGTATCAATATGCTATAATAAAATAGCAATGCCAACAGTGTTTATATTATATAGTAAAATCAATAAAATGTAAATTATTTTTTTGCAATCATACACAACAATGTACTTTAATAAAAGTAGCTATCATGTTTGATGATTTGATACAACAGTTGCCTTCACTCATCGAATCCCGAAGTAATCCTTTGCTTTATTTATTGTTATGCATATCTGCAATTTTGGAAAATCTTATCCCCCCTGTGCCAGGTGATGTTGTTACTGCATTTGGGGCTTTTCTTGTTGGCACAGGAAAATTGGATTTTTTCTGGGTTTACATTTCAACAACTATTGGATCTGTTATGGGTTTTGTCATGTTATTTTTAGTTGGCAAGTTTTTTGGCAAGGAATTAATCATCAAAAAAAACTTTTCTTTTTTCAATAAAGAGGCTATATTGAAAGCTGAGAAGTGGGTACAGACGTATGGGATTTGGCTGGTTTTGGCTAACAGGTTTTTACCAGGCATACGAAGTGTCATATCCTTGACTACGGGCTTTTCAAACCTTTCTACATATAAAGTTGTGATGTTTTCTTTCATCAGCTCATCCTTATGGAACTGTATTCTTATATACTTAGGATATTCCCTGGGTAATAACTGGATTATTGTACAGGGTAAAGTAAGTACTATGTTATCGCAATACAGCACAATAATAGGTTTAATTTTTTTAGGTATTGCAATGGTATACTTTTTTATTAAATTGAAAAAATATGTAGCTAAAAAATAATTTATTGAATATAATTCACGATGCATACACAATTTATGGAGATAGCTAATGAATTTTGAAGAATACTTTGATAATGACACCATTCAAATAGAAAATACCATTCTTGCAAGTGACCTTTCCAAGATTGACACTAATCTGCCTTCAACAATTCACATCATTCCTGTTAGATACAGGCCGATATTTCCTGGCATTATTACCCCACTTATAATTGCTAAACCCAGATTCATGCGCTCAATTGATGACGCTTTAAATTCATCACGTGCTATAGGAATAGCTGTGTTAAAAGACGACGATGTTGAAGACGTTGAGATAGATGATATTGAAATGTTTGGAACTGCAGCAAAGATAATCAAAAAGATTAACCTTCCAGATGAAAGTATAAATGTTCTTATCAACAGTATATGTAGATTTAGAATCACCAAAATCATTGATGATAAAAAAAGTATCATTGCCAAAGTTGAATATATTTACGATAAAGCAAATCCAAAAAACCTTGAGATTAAAGCATTAACCCGTGCTATATTAAGCCAGCTTAAAATTTTATCCGAAAGCAACCCGCTTTTCACAGAAGAAATGAAACTCACCATGCTCAATGTTGATGAACCCGGTCGTATTGCCGATTTTGTGACATCAATATTGAATCTTGAAAAGCAGGAATATCAGAATATACTTGAAACAATAAATGTTAAAAAGCGTCTTGAGAAAGTTTTGGTTTTATTGCAAAAAGAACTGGAGGTGGTATCCGTTCAGCGAAAGATTCAAAACCAGATAAATGAAAAAATATACAAACAACAGCGGGATTATTTTCTGCGCGAACAGCTTAAGATCATTAAACAGGAATTGGGGCTTGACGATGAGCGCAGTAACGAAATTCAGCAGATGAAATCTACAGTTGACACCCTTAATCTTAAGGGCGAAGCAAAAGAAAAAATTCTAGATGAAATTAACCGCCTTTATTATATCGAATCAAACACTCCGGAATATATCATTGCACGCACCTACATAGATACAGTGCTTTCCCTGCCATGGAACACGTACACTGAAGACTGCCTGGATATTGCCAGAGCCGAAAAAATTTTAGCAAAAAGCCACTATGGGCTTGAAGATGTTAAAGAGCGAATTATTGAGTTTCTATCAGTGAGGATGTTAAAACCTGATTCAACCGGCTCAATCCTGTGCCTTGTAGGACCTCCCGGTGTAGGGAAGACATCTCTTGGTCAGGCAATAGCTGATTCATTAAAACGCACCTTTTTCAGAGTGTCATTAGGCGGTATACGCGATGAAGCTGAAATCAAAGGGCATAGGCGTACCTACATAGGTGCTATGCCCGGTAAAATTATACAGGGTTTAAAAATAAGCAAATCCAAAAACCCCGTCTTTATGCTTGATGAAATTGACAAACTGTATCAGAGCTATCAGGGCGATCCGGCAGCCTCTCTTCTTGAAGTACTTGATTATGAGCAAAATCATTCATTTAGGGACCACNATGTTGACATGCCTTTTGACCTTTCAAAAGTTCTTTTTATTACAACCGCCAATACCACTGATACTATACCTGATGTATTGCTTGACCGCATGGAGGTGATACGAATACCAGGCTATATTGCTGAGGAAAAATATCACATTGCAAAACATTTTCTTTTGCCCAAACAGCTTAAAAAGCATGGTTTACCAAAAAATTCCATACAGCTTGATAAAAATGCTCTTTTCTATATTATCAATGGATGGGCGCGCGAAGCTGGAGTACGAAATTTGGACCGACAGTTAGAGCGTCTTTGCAGGAAAAAGGCAAAATCAATTGTGAAAAAAGATGACTCATTCCCCAATCATCTTACCCAAGAATCGTTGCGTACATTACTTGGTCCAGAATACTACACTGGCGACACCATCCCCGAAAAACTAAATCCAGGTATTGCAATCGGGCTGGCATGGACATCTACTGGTGGATCAGTGCTTATTGTAGAAGCATTATCTACACCAGCTCAGGGTTCATCAACTCTGACACTTACCGGCAATATTGGCGATGTAATGAAAGAATCAGCTACTATCGCATATAACTATATTAAAAATTACTTTGAAGGCGACTCAAATGCCATAGACTTTTTCAACAAGAATAACATACATATTCATGTCCCAGCTGGAGCAATTCCAAAAGATGGACCCTCTGCAGGTATAACTATGGCGTCTGCACTTTATTCACTTGTGAAAAACACGACAGTAACAAAACGCATAGCCATGACCGGTGAGCTGACGCTCTCAGGCAGGGTGTTGCCTGTTGGCGGTATTAAAGAAAAACTGATTGCAGCAAAGCGTGAACATTGCAACACAGTGATACTGCCACTGGAAAATAAAAAAGAGATGAATGATATACCATCACATATTACCCGTGGACTTTCTTTATTTTTTGTTGCACATGTAAATCAAGTGTTTGATATAGTATTTAACTAATATACAATCCGGATATACTATTATAAAAATACAGGTGGGGCCGGTGAAAAAAATAGTGCTGATTTTGTGTTTCATGGGTTTTACTGTACAGCTTGCTGCCCAGATTCATGGTACTGCGATGGGTGGAATCTCAACTGTTACCTCTGAAGGAGCTATAGACACAACCCGCAACCCGGCATTGCTTGGCACACTTTCGTATACCACAGCCTCATTCTATCTGATGGGCGATGTGTACCATACTGAAGATGCAAAACCTAAATTGAGCGCGTCAGGAATAACTATTAACTCTGTGGATCAGGCAAATGATTATTATTATTCTTTCTCACTCTTTGCAGGATATGCAAAGCCTTTAGGTCAGGGAATGCTTGGTTATAGTATTTCATCAAAAGATAATCTATATTTGCGCAAGAAAGATACACAAAAGCTCAATGGCAGTATTCCTAATCCTATTCCACCTCCACTATCGTTGACATTTGAACAAACAGAAACAACTATAACTGATGAATTAAAACCAACACTTAGCATAGCGTATGGGGGCAGTCTTTCAGATAATACCTTTTTTGGCATCCAATGTGCAATAACACCGTTTTTTTCCAATAAAAAAACACAAAATGATAATTCACTTTCTCCTACAGATTATTCATATATCATTACCGAATATGGGGTTCTTCTGCAGCCTTCATTGGGATTTTTACTAACACAAAATGATACTCAGGTAGGATTACGGTTTACCCCCTCAGTCATTAAATGTGTGAAAAAGCAAGTTGAAGCTGATTTCAGCGTAACTGACATCTCCTACAGTGACAGCTGGGATATCCAACAGTATGAAGGCCCACAGATTATAGCAGGTGGTTATGCAAAAATTTTTCCACAAACCGGCATTGCACTTGAATTTGGGATAATTATGCCCTCTTCCTACACCAACACAGACATTAATGTCACAAATAACCCTTCACCAACAATAAAACACTCATCCATAACCATCCATAATGACACTATTATCAGTATGAAAGGTGGCATACAGCTATCCTTTACACAAAATATGGAATGTATGGTTGGTGCAGCTTTTTTTCATTTTGTCAACACAGCAGGAAGCACTAACACCTACGGTAAAGGTACATTTAATCTGACATTGATTACACTTGGAACTAATTATTCACTTTCATCCACAACAATACTATCAACGGTAATAATAATAACTAACGGTTCTTACGAATCCACCTACCATGCTGAAGATACATTATCACTTTATGCAAAAACAAAAACTACTACATGGAATTGTACTGTAGGTGCTGGATTATCTTATAGACTGTAATGTGACACAGATATATGCTGCATAGACTAATCACTATTTATAATCTTTAATAAACGCCGCAACCCTTCGCGCTACCAGCTTGCCTTCTTCGTTACGGGTAATCCCATGGCTTTTTGAATGCACCATGGTAAATTCTTTTTTAGTTGAAGGTATTTTTATAAACATTTCAAATGCACCCTTAGGGTCTACGGTTTTATCTCCTGCACCCTGCATAAGTAGTACGGGAATTGTTATATCAGATAGCCGCTTTTCCAAAAGACTCATTAAGGATTCCATCTGGTGAATGCCCGAAACCGGGTTACGTAGATAATTAATATCAGGATTATCAGGATTATTAGGAATAAAATCCAGATGCCCAATTTTTTTTATTTTTAAAAATGAAAGAAATTTATTCCAGGTATCCACCACCGGCGCCAATCCTGCTGCAATGTTTTGTAATCTGAAAGGAGCGCTAATTGCTATCGCCCCCTGTAGATAACCATTTTTATTGGCAGCATGCAAAAGTGTAAGCCCTGCCCCAGTGGAAAATCCGCACATAAAAACCTTACGTACGCTGTTTTTAACAACTACATAGCCTCTGTTTATTGATTCATACCATTCTTCCCACTTTCGAGTGGCTAAATCTTCCGGCGATGTACCATGCCCCCTAAGCCGTGTGCAGTATACGGTATACCCCTGCTTGTATAAATACTCTGCCAACTGGCGCATTTCCTCCGGCGCTGCCATATAGCCATGAACAAGAACAACACCGGTGTGCGCACACCATCTTTTTTTGTACACTGGCATACCTATATGCTTTGGTTTTGTTTCACCCTGTTTGAAATACTGTGCGTAATCCTTTTCAAAAATCTCAAGGTCTTTTTTGTAAAAATGTTTTGCCAGTTTTCTGCGTATGCAAAACATGGGGGTAAAGTAGACTCTATTGAGCGCGTTAATGACATGAGGCAACGGCTCAATCTCATTTTTCAACACTTCAACTATGTTATCTTTGCGTATGGTGTGAAATTCATACATTCTGGAAAACTTTTCTTTATTTTTGTAAATGACCCCATTCTTAATTGAAATAAGTCCATCAGATTTAGCTGCATCAATAAAATCGTTATAACGACGATGTGGGTCATCTGTCAGCAAATATCCCTGCTTAAGTTTAAGCGATGTATGACAGGTTGTTAGCGTAAGTTTTTTTACTGCTTCTATAGCACAATATGCCTTTGTTTTAAAATCAGATTCTTTGATTTTGTTACCGGATCTTGTCAATAGATACGAAAATATATGATCGTGATTTACTGTGGTCATTGCATAGATATCACGCATATACCTGTACATAATATCAATTGCTATTTTCCTGAGCAATACATCCTTTTGCAATTCATTTGGATCAAGATATAACTTCTTGCTTTCAATTTTTTGTTTTGCAAGATAGCTCTTTAAATACGGGCTTATGGCAATTGGATTACCAAAATTAATATCAATATCAACGCCCTCAACAAGCATGGTCCCTTCTACCTCAAGTTCTTCCTCAATGCGCTGTGGTAAATTTTTTACCAGTATATTTGCAATTTTGTTAATAATATTGGTGCGCGCTCTTATAGGGAAATATGTGATATTGACCGGCACAATATATGTCTCCTTATCAATTATGTGCGATAGTTCCTGCTGAGATATTCCAAAATGCAACATCAGGCTATTGAGGTCATCACAGGCATTGCGCTGGCTACAACTTTTGAGCTCTTCCCGATAGAATTGTGCCCGTAAAGCAATATATGCTGCACCGGTATGCGGAGGCCGCCGTATACCGGAATTATACACCATATACTTTCCATGCTCAACAAGCTTTTTATCTTTAACCATTTGCCCTTCAGGGAATATTATGCAATCAACATCCCCACGCAAGAGTGCACCAATTAATTTTACATCGCGCATAGGATCTTTTGTTGAAACCGCTCCTAGTTTTTCCATGAATTTGCCAAATCCACCACCAAAAAAGCTATAATGCGCTAGTGAATAGATATATTTACCCGTAATTTTATGAATAACATTGGGCAGGAAAAAGGTCTCCATGCGGGTAAAATGATTTACCACAAAAACAACTGGAGCGTTAGGTATTCTGTCAGCATCATGCACACGTATATCAGCCTTACTAAACCGTGCCAATGCATCAATAGCCATACCGGTAAGTTTTAGCAGGTTATAAGAAAATTCCATTATGCTCCCTCTAAAAAATAGAATTTTGCCAATGAATGTTTTATCTAGTTTTTATAATTGCATTAAATGTATACATAAGTCTAGCAGAGCTTTTCACTGATTAATATTTCTTACATTTATAATCTTCAATTATTAATGCATGATCAAAGGCAATTGGTTGTGGCAAATCATCAATACTAAATATTTTAGCTTCTTTTGCATCATCGTTTGCCTGCGGTGTACCCTTTGCTTTTGCTATATAGACTGTGGTAATAGTATGCTGACGTGGATCACGTGATGGATCAGAATAGGTATGAAACTGCCGCAGGAGTGTAACATCTAACGATGTTTCCTCTTTTGCTTCACGTATTGCTGCCTGTTCTAGCGTTTCGCCATAATCAACAAAACCACCCGGCAAAGCCCAGCCAAATGGTGGATTCTTTCGTTTGATTAAAACAATATTATTCTCATGAAGCGTGCCATTTTCATCTTCTAATAATATTATGATGTCAACTGTTGGTACAGGATTGCGATATTCTGCCACGGCTTTTTCTCTATTCAAAACGTTTTACTAATGTTATTTCATTGCCCTTTTCATTAAACGATACTTCAAAGATATCCTGCAACATTGTTAGCCCAACACCATGATAATTGTGCAACAGGTTATTGTCACCTGAAGCAGTGATGTACTGTTTCCAGTCAAAACCCTTCCCTTCATCGGTTATAATGTATTTAACACAGCTATCTAAAAGGTAATATTGTACTTTAATCTTCCTCTTTTCTAGATTATCCTTATTGCATATATCAAGGACATGGTCCCAGTAATTGCCCTCCATTTTTTTCAACCTACTTTTTGTTTCAAAATCTATTTCAAGATTACCATGCTCTATAGCATTAATTATTGCTTCCTGTAACCCCAATTGAATACGTATAATTTCACGTTTATCCAGATACGATTCTAAGTTACGAGTAAGCCGGTACGATAAAAGGTTAACCATTCGTATATTGTTATCAATAATGAATTCTGCATACTCAGATTTGAGATAGTTACTGGTAAGAAAATCTGACTGAATAACCCTCCCGATTACAAGAATATACTGTAAAGTGCTTTCCTGAAAAATTGGAATTAATTTAAAAGCTATCGACTTAATTTCGGAATAATGCTGTACTCTACAAGGCAGTACAATTTCAGCTTCATATCCTTTGAAAACATCCCGAAATCTGCTGAGCAAAAGATCGCGTAATTTTATTGAATCCTCAAATGATTTTTCATATAAAATAAATCTGAATGGCTGGCTAACAATATCTTCTTTATTAAATTTTAGTATGGAAGTGAGCGCAGGATTAATACTGAGTATTTTGCCAAACATATCCAATAAAATGATTATCTCATCCGAATGCTGAATAATAACATCTTTTAATGCTAACTCATTTTTGCTGGTTACTATCTCCCTTGTTGCCAGTATTAAATACCGTATGGTGGTATAAATACCCACTCCTAATGTAACAATAAACAAAAAAAACAAAAAAATATACAGTGGCACTGAAATCAAGTGATTGCTGACATGATATATAAATATGTACACTACTAATGGCAGGGTAATAACTAAAAGCGTCAATATAACATATAATAGCGTTATCCATTTTTTTTGTTTTTGAGTATATGTATATGGTGTAATATGTTTCATAGGTCACGCTGGCAATACTAACTTAAGTAATTTATTACAATTTAAGCAATTTTAACGCAACCAACCCTCACTCAGCTATCCCCTAAAACATAATAGGTAGCATTAATAATAAAATACAAGCAAATTGTTATAAAAAGAAAAAAAATAGCTTGAATAAATTGTGCACTGCTATTTGAATACATTACCCTGAAATCTTAATGAAATGCAAAAAAATATAACAACTGAGGTAAAATTATTCAATAATATTTGTAGTATATAAAAAAATGTAATATATTTATTTTCATAAAAAATTATTGGTAGTTAGACGCTATATATGGATACAAAGAAAAAAAATATTATATTGTACGATACTACATTACGTGACGGGGCTCAAACTTTTGGGATATCTTTTTCCCTTCAGGACAAAATACGTATTGCACTGGAGTTGGATAAGCTAAAAATAGATTATATTGAAGGGGGTTGGCCGGGCTCCAATCCCAAAGACAATATATTCTTTTCCGAAATTCGTAAAGCTAATTTGCAACACTCAAAAATAGCAGCATTTGGCTCAACCAAACGTCCAAAAATGAAACTTGCTGAAGACAGCCTTTTACAGGATCTTGTTAATTCAAAGGCACATACTCTTACTATTGTTGCAAAATCCTGGGACTTTCATGTTACCGACGCCCTCAACATAAGCCTTGAAGAAAATCTTGTACTTGTGTATGATACAGTTGCCTACTTAAAGGATAAGGGCTTTGAGGTATTTTTAGATGCAGAACATTTCTACGATGGCTATAAAGCTAATCCTGACTATGCCATGAAAGTTCTTGAAACTGCACAACATGCAGGTGCTGACATGTTGGTATTATGCGATACCAATGGAGGCACACTAACGCATGAAATCAGTTCAATTACCGCAACAGTATGCTCCACTTTTAATACTCCTGTGGGTGTACACCATCACAATGATGCAGGAGTGGCTGTTGCAAATGGAATAGCTGCTGTGTTAAGTGGTGCCATTTCAGTGCAGGGAACTATCAATGGTTATGGCGAACGCTGTGGTAACTGTGATCTGACAGCATTAATTCCCAATCTTGTAGTAAAGTTAGGATATCACTGCAATGCTGCACAATCACTGCACCATTTAACTGAAACAAGCCGTTATATCAGCGAAATTGCAAACTTGGCACATAATGAACGCGCACCGTATGTAGGAGATAATGCCTTTGCTCATAAAGGCGGTATTCATGTGTCAGCACTCAAGCGAAACACATCTACCTATGAACATATAAATCCTGAACTTGTAGGCAACAGGAGAAAAGTCCTTATTTCGGAGCTTGCTGGCAAAAGCAACATACAGGGAAAAGCACAAGAACTTGGCATTTCCATTGACAAAATAGAGCTACCTGAAAAAATTCTACGGCGTATTAAAGAGCTTGAAGACCAGGGATTTCAGTTTGAAGCAGCAGAGGGCTCCTTTGAATTACTAATACGCAGAAGCAATGGCGAATATGCGCCATTTTTTACCTTAAAAGGCTTCAGAGTAATCACCGAGAAAGATGAATCTGGCAGGGTAACTTGTGAAGCCACCATAAAAGTGGAAGTAGACGGCCAAATTGAGCACACTGCTGCAAATGGCAACGGTCCTGTACAGGCGCTTGACAATGCCCTCCGTAAAGCACTTGAAAACTTTTATCCTGAAATTCGTGAATTGCA
The DNA here is from genome assembly GCA_026414805.1 of Spirochaetota bacterium. Taxonomy (NCBI): domain Bacteria; kingdom Pseudomonadati; phylum Spirochaetota; species Spirochaetota bacterium. The sequence continues at coordinate 23,136 of JAOAIH010000012.1, forward strand.
GCTTTCTGACTACAAGGTGCGTGTCCTTAATGAAAAAGATGGCACCGGTTCATCTGTCAGGGTTCTAATTGACCATAAACGGCATACAGATCATTGGGGCACTGTTGGAGTATCAACAAATATCATTGAAGCGTCATGGCAGGCACTTGTTGATGGTATAGAATATATGCTGCTTAAAACCAGAAAAAAAACAACACATTAATATACAACAGGCACAATCACAGTTATGGATTCACGACCAATTGGCATATTTGACTCAGGTATTGGCGGGCTTACTGTATGCAAAGCCATCCACCAGCTTTTGCCAGGGGAAAATCTCATCTATTTTGGGGATACAGCCCGTTTCCCTTATGGAACACGCTCGCAGGAAACACTTATTCGGTATGCACGCCAGATTACTTCATACCTGCTATCACGTAATGTAAAAATGATTGTAATTGCATGTAACACATCTTCAGCAGCAGCGCTCCCAGTGCTGCAACAGGAAAATTCCATCCCCATTATTGGCGTTATCAATGCTGGTGCACGGGCAGCATGCAAGCGTGTACACAACAATTTAATTGGTGTTATCGGTACCAGGGCAACAGTGAACAGCAAATCGTATGAAAAAGCAATACATGCCATAAACCCGGATATTACGGTCATTCAGCAACATGCCACATTGCTGGTATCACTCATTGAGGAGGGATGGATTGAAGATGAAGTGACACGGTTAACCATACAACGGTATCTGCATCACATGATAGAGCAAAATATGCAAACCCTCATTCTGGGCTGTACACATTTCCCAATACTAAAAAAAACTATTCATGATGTATACCCCCAGCTTGACCTTGTTGACACCGGTGAAGAAATTGCCAAAGAAGTAAAAGAAATTTTAACTAAAAAAAATCTTGCAAATAATTCCTTATCAGGCACAATAGAGCTCTATGCATCGGATATCACCGATACAATGCAAAGTTTAAAAAAATTATTCTTCAATGGACATGATGTCCCCATTGAAAAACTCATTATAGGATAGCTCTATGGTAAAACAACTTGTGGTTATACTTGTAACTATCGTTACAGCCGTACCTACATTTGCCTGGGAAACTTTTGATAGGGTAATAGCTGTTGTAAACGATACAGCAATAATTCAAAGCGAACTTATGAGGCGGTATCAGATAGTTACAAAAAAACAAACCCCAAAAAAGCCTGAGGAACTCAATTCCATCTTGGATAATCTTATAGAAAGAGCACTTATTGAACAGGAAGCCAGAGAACAGGCAATCATAATAAGTGACGAAAAGGTAATGTCGCATATTAATAACATTATGAAATCACAGAAGATTCCTTCACTTGACATTTTTAAAAAGATGGTAGAAGAAAAAGAGGGAATAAGTTTTGAAGAATATAAAGAAGAAATACGCCAGAGCCTGCTTACTGAAATGCTTGTTTCACTTGCAATAGGAGTTACCCCACCATCAAGGGAAGAAGCATATCAATGGTATAAAGAAAATAAAAATAAATTAGGTAATGAAGTACACATTAAGCAGATAGTTATACGACCAAAGAATTCAAGTTTTGCTGAAGAGAAGCGCGCCAACGAACTTATAAATCAGGTGCGCGACCGTATTTTAAAAGGTGAGCAATTTGAGAAGCTGGCAGCACAGTATTCAGAAGATCCCAGCGCCAAGAACGGCGGCGACATTGGGTGGGTTGCGCTTGCCGAAATGGACCCGTATATGGCAAACACAGTTTTCAGAATGAAAAAGCCCGGTGAAATATCAACAGTCATAAAAACACAAACAGGTTATGCCATAGTGAAGCTCATTGATTCCCGCCCCACATCATTTGAAACTGTGCAGGATAGAATTTTGAATATGCTTTACCAGCGAAATATGGGAGAACAGTTTAAAAAATGGATTGTAACCCGCAGGGCACAATCCGATATTAAAATATACCTTGAAAACTACAAGCAGAGCTAAGGAATCACGTGAATACACACGCAGTAATCTTTGTCGATAGCTCCATTAAAGATGACACTCTATTAACATTTAATGGGCAATTTATACCACAAATAATTGCCCAAAAATTACAATCTTTGCCTGCCATTACTTCATTCCATTACTGTGTTCCTGATTCATACGTTGGGAAACTTAAGCAGGCTGAATCCGTAATTTCCTATTCTGCTACTGACACCCCGCACACCTGGCACAATATATTTGAGAAAACCGGCGCGCTGCATATCATCAAAATACCTGCAGATGCAGCATTTATGCAGCCATCAATAATTTCTGAAATGCTTTCCACGCATATTAAATATCTATCCGAGTTTACCTTTTCCTACAACCTGCCTTCAGGATATGCCTGTGAAATTATATCAAAGACTGCCCTTGAAAATCCACTTGCAAATCCCACTACTACGGATTCACTGTGCGATATTATAAAAAACAATCTCAACCAGTTTGATGTTGAGCTGTACTATAAAGAACCTGACCTGCGCTGGCATAGAGTACAATTCAGGGCTGCTAACATTCGTGATCGCCATGTGATGCACAACATTATTACTATTACCAAAGAGGCGCCACAGTACGAATCACTACAGGAAATTATCGATAGCCACCCGGAAGTACTTTTTACCACTCCATCGTATGTTGAAGTTGAACTATGCGGGCTGTGTACTCTTGATTGCCTGTTTTGTTATCGCAATGAGCTGTCGCCCCAACATGGCGAAATGGAACTATCCACCCTGCAAATACTTATTGAAAAGATGCGATCATTTAATACGCCCTACGCTGTTTGTTTTGGCGGTAGCGGGGAGCCTCTTATGCACCCTCACTTTTATAAAGCGCTAGAGCTATGTAATAACGAAGAACTTATCCATACCATTGTTGTTGAAACAAACGGCATCAGTGCAGATACAGGCTATGCATCAGCACTTGCTTCATTTGCAAACAATAAAGTTACCACAATTATCAATATCAATGGCCACAATTCTGAAAGCTATACAATGCTGCATAATGCTGATCATTTTGCGTTAGTCCATGCTAACATCTGCAAACTAAAAGAAATCCTTGATGCACACAATAAAAGCAACAACCATCTGTATTTGCAAATTCTTAAAATAAATGAAACCGAGAGCTTTTTAGATAGCTACTATGATTTCTGGGAACAGTATAAAATTCCGATAATTCTTCAAAAACAAAACACATATATTGGCCGTATTACCGATAGGCGTTATGCCGACTTAACCCCCCTGCAGCGAAAGCCGTGCTGGCACTTGCGGCAGGACCTGTATATTTTAAGTGACGGTACCGTTGCATTTTGTAAGCAAGATATTGATGGCAGCGCAAAGCGCGGCAATATTATTACCGACGATATTGTCAGTATATGGGCAAAGCAGAGAGAGCATTTTGTAAATGACTATCGCCAAAATCGTGCAAAAAAACCCAACTGCTCCTTATGTGACGAATGGTATACCTACAATCTATGATAGGTAGCACCGAATCATGAAGAAAAAGCAATCGCACACTATCACAGCAATTATACAGGCACGCATGCAATCATCACGGCTGCCTGCAAAATCTGTGCTACCTCTTGCTGGCAAACCACTTTTGTATCATGTAATAACGCGCGCACAAGCAATCAAACATATATCCACAGTGGTTGTTGCCATTCCCGATGATGAAGATAATGACGAGCTTGCCGATATTGCAACTTCATGCAATGCACATGTTTTCCGTGGTCCTCTGCACAATGTACTTGAACGCTACTACCTAGCATTTAAGCAATACAACGGAAGCTATGTTGTGCGCATAACTGCCGACAATCCATTTACCGATAGTCACTTTGCTTCAGTAGCAATAGAGCGAGCTTTAGACACACACGCCCACCTGTGTGCAATAAAGAATTTGCCGCTTGGCACCGGAGTAGAAGTCATTGCATCACAAGCACTGGAAGAAGCGTATTTGTATAGTACAAAGCCATATCACTTTGAACATGTAACACCTTACATCAAGGAAAATCCCGATAAGTATACGTTAGATTATTTTGAAGTGGATTATTATAATCCCTTTCCATCACTTCGATTAACGGTTGACACACAGCAGGATTACCTTTTGGCATCAACCATCTATGACGCACTGTACAAAGGCACAGTGTTTTCACTTAACGACGTGATAGCATTCCTTGAAAAGAATCCCCATTTAGTTGAAATAAACGCTCACATCCAGCAAAAACCAATGACATCACATGAATAATATGAACATAACCATTGTAACTGATTCAGGCCCACACATAGGGCAGGGACACTGGCAGCGGATGTTACTTTTAGCATACCACTGTTACCACAATTCCATACCTGTTACAGTGCTCCATAAAACTGGTATACGCCCACCTGAAGGGTTTCCCGTAAAGTTTGCCAACAGTATCCCGCACACCACACACTGCATTATAAGGGACATGCGTGATTCATCAAAAGAAGATATAGAAATTTTAAGGGCGATAGCTCCTGTTATTGTCATCGATGACTGCGGACAAGGCCGAACACTTGCACACGCAGCAATTGACCTTTTGCCAAACATTTATGGCACAACTGCCAACACCTTTACATCTTCAGTGCCGCTTTTTCTTTATGGCTACAATTTTTACACCTCACTACTCCATGCACCACCCATCATTACAAAAGACATAGACTGCTTTATCTACGCCTCCACTTTTGATGCAGGTCCACTGTGCAAAGCTCTGAAACCACATTGTAGCTATGTATGTAGCAATGGAAACACTCTTGACGCAAACACGGTAATAATCAACAGTGCCTATGCAGAGCTTATTGCACGCAGCAAAGTTGTCATCACACACTTTGGCATCACTGTGTACGAAGCGCTTTTGTGTGGATGCCACAGTGTTATACTCAATCCAACAGACTATCATGAAAAGCTTTCGCACACCCTAACCCACCCTACACTAAAACTTTACCATCAATTGTATAACCCAGCAGATATCCCACACATTGTTAACATAGTAAAAAATTTTGTTGATGAAGGCAATGCGTTTACTGATACTGCCACCTGTATCAACGCAATTCAGACAAATCTGAAAAACTTTATCAATGCGCTACGATTAATTATTACTCAATAAAAAGGTGATAGTAATGGGAGATTCTGTTTGTTATAAAATTCTGAAAGCACACCTCAAAGAAGGCACTTTGCATCCCGGAGAAGAAATTGGCATAACCATTGACCAAACATTGACGCAGGATGCAACTGGCACCATGGCATATCTGCAATTTGAAGCAATGGGCATTGACCGTGTAAAGACTGAAATTTCAGTATCGTATGTTGACCACAACACGTTGCAGATGGGCTTTGAGAATGCTGATGACCATAAGTATTTGCAGACAATGAATTCTAAGTTTGGCATTTACTACTCCAAAGCTGGCAATGGCATTTGTCATCAGGTGCATCTGGAGCGCTTTGCAAAACCAGGTAAAACGTTACTTGGCTCTGACAGTCACACTCCCACGGCAGGTGGCATTGGAATGATTGCCATTGGGGCTGGTGGTCTTGATGTGGCAGTGGCAATGGGTGGAGGGCTTTTCTATTTAACCTGCCCCAAAGTTATTAATATTCACCTAACAGGTAAATTGCAACCCTGGGTAAGCGCAAAAGATGTTATTCTTACCATACTAAAGCAGCTTACCACAAAAGGCAATGTGGGTTATGTGATAGAATATACTGGCCCCGGTATAAAAAGCCTTACAGTTCCCGAACGAGCTACCATCACCAATATGGGTGCTGAATTAGGCGTTACCACATCGCTTTTCCCCAGTGATGAAGTCACACGTCAGTTTTTGAAAGCACAGGGCCGAGAGAAGGATTTTACAGAAATTATGCCCGATAGCAATGCATCCTATGACAGGGTAATAGAAATTGATCTTTCAAAAATTGAGCCTATGATTGCCTGCCCCCATTCACCCGATAATGTGGTAACCGTTGAATCAATCAAGGGGTTAAAGGTGGACCAGGTTGCCATTGGCAGCTGCACCAATTCTTCATATAAGGATCTTGTTACAGTAGCTAAAATTCTTAAAGGCAAAAAGATTCATCCGCAGGTAAGCTGCATTTTGGCACCAGGTTCAAAGCAGGTTTTACAGATGCTGGCAAGGGAAGGTTATTTAGCTGACATTATTGAAAGCGGTGTGCGGATTATGGAATCAGCCTGCGGCTTTTGCATTGGCAATGGCGGTGCACCTATCTCTGGTGGTGTGTCGCTTAGAACCAACAACCGCAACTTTGAAGGACGGTCAGGCACTAAAGACGCAAAGGTATATCTGGTAAGCCCTGAAACCGCTGCGCTATCGGCCATTGAAGGCAAACTGGTAAATCCTTTAGACATGCCATCCAGCAATTATCCCAACGTGCAATTGCCCAAAACCTTTATTATAGATGACTCAATGATTATTCCACCTTTTGAGTCAAATGAACCAATTTTCCGCGGACCAAACATTGGAGAGCCACCCAAAACTCAACCCCTGCCTCAAACCATCAATGCTGTTGTAGGTATTAAGGTTGGCGATAAAATCACTACAGACCACATCATGCCTGCAGGACAGCGCCTAAAATACCGCTCCAATATCCCGGAGTATGCAAAATATGTGTTTGAGCTTGTCGATAGCTCCTTTGCACAACGTGCCATGGAAAACAAAGCAAAGGGCCTTGCTACAGTGATTGTAGGAGGGGCAAGCTACGGACAGGGTTCAAGTCGTGAACACGCTGCCATTTGCCCTGCATATCTGGGAGTAAAAATAATAATTGCAAAATCGTTTGAGCGAATTCATACCGCCAATCTTATCAACTTTGGCATACTGCCACTGGTGTTTAACAATGAAGCTGATTATGATGCAATACAGGTTGGCGATAGTATTCAGATGACCAATTGTATACAGCAGGTGGAAAGCGGGAATGCCATAACACTTGTAATAAATGATAAAACTATTGAATGTACATTGCTTGCAACTGACAGGCAGCGAAAGATACTCATTGCAGGTGGTCTTCTTAACTATACCACACGTCATTAAGGGATCATCTCAACAACCTTGACATTGAATCCACAGAAGGGGAGCCACCCCTTCTTTTTTGCTTTTTCGGCAGTGACAACAATATAAGGTATATATTCAGGTTCAAACGGTGTACGGAGCAGGCTCCATCCAATTTCGTGCACCAGCTTATTGCCCTTCTGGTTGTTGCACCATTTACATGCACACACCAGGTTATGCCAGCTTGAAAAGCCTTCCTTCAAGGATTTGCCGGTCACTGCTTCCCACCTGCTACGTGGAATAACATGGTCAACGGTAAGGTGTTTCATCTGAAAGCGCTTTCCACAATACTGGCACTGCATATCATCGCGGTAGATTACGTTGAGCTTTGAAAACACCACCTTGCGTCGTGGCAGATGATGGTAGTTGAGAATTGCAATGACAGAAGGGACTTTAATGGCTATTGATGGTGAGCGGATAAAAGTATCTTCCTCAACGACGGGCACAGCCTTATCAGACAGCAACAGGCATATTGCCTCTTTCACCGTTGTTATGCGGATGGGGACAAACCCTGCATTAAGTACCAATACCTCAGATTCGATCATGGTGTACCACCTGTACGCATCTGTAGCGTTACAGGTAATAAATACCTTTCACATTAAATTTGCGTAATTGTAGCTGTTGTTCAGGGTATGTCAACAATATTTGTTGAAAAAATATTATTTTTTTTCACATTAAAAAATGAAGTGTCAAAACCACAGATGCAGGTATGGGTGTCGTGTGATAAACTTTATTTACATTTGTCTTCCCACAAGCATGGACAGCCTTTCAGATTTTTCGCTTATTGTTTGAGAATATTCCTTAATCCTGTTGTTTGTTGTTATAATTTCATCTGCCATTGCCGAAATACTGCTCACTGATTCTAAAGTATTTGCCATTACTTCGTTAAGCTTGTGCGATAGCTCTAAAATATTGCCCCCCAGCCTGTCAATATGCAGCACCTGCAGTTTCACTTTTTCCAGTTCATTACTTTGGCTTGTTACCACCTGCTGAAATGAAACTATGCCGTTTTTTACCGTATCAATTAATGCAAATATATCCGATAATGCAGCACTTGATTCCTTCGAGAGCATTACACTGCTGTTAATATCATTTGCGATACTAATCACGCGCTGGCTTATCATCCGTGATTGTTCAGCTGTAGCTGAGGCTAATTTGCCAATTTCATCTGCAACAACAGCAAAACCCCTTCCCGCTTCACCTGCACGTGCAGCTTCTATAGAAGCATTCAATGAAAGTAAATTAATTTTATCCGAAATATCATCAATAACGGCAACAAACTGTTCAATTTCATGACTCCCCTGCTGGAGTATATTCATATTAGAAATCATTGTAGTAAGGGTGTGTTCGGCATTTTTGGCTGCTGAAACAATTGATTCGATGATGTGCAAAAAGCGTTTGTTTTCACGCTGGAGTGCAGCATACGATTCTTCCATAGTTTGGACATATTCCTGTGATTTTTTTCCTTCATCCTTCTGTGATTTAAGCGCTACGTGCAAATCATCTAAAGATGCTTTCAAGTCGGTAAATGCATTGCGTATTTGTGCTGTAATCTGAACCTGTTTGCCCGAAACTTCAGAAAAAGTGTGGCTTATTGATGCTAGTTCTCTGCTTACCATAATAAAATCATTTGATACAACATTGGCAGCATTAACTATCGCTTCAAGATGTGCCGCCTTTTGCAATGCCTCAGCTTCGCTAAGCTTTTTTTCTTCGTATAGCAGGACAATATCTTTGCGCATCACATTAATCCTGTCAGCAAGGGCAAATGATAAAAACAGAACAACAAATGCTGAACCAAGTTGTATACTCCATTGCGTTACAAATGTAGCAGGGATCACACCAAATGTTTTTAATGCATACAGCACCACACCAATAGATAAACCAAGAAAGCCTGCAGCAAAAAAACGTGCAATACGTGATTTTTTTAATAACGCATACGCCTGCATTGGAAATAGTATACATACCGCATATATGGTAAAGCCGGTTGCAATTTTTATGGCTACTTTATACTCAATAGCAAGGCTTGCAAATGCAATTGAAAGTCCCGGAACAAGTATGAATACAACATTTATTAGGCGTATTATCCTGCTTTTCCATAAAATATCAGTTGCTCGCAACAGGAATGCTGTACAGCTTACAATAGTCAATGCCATAAAAAACGGCAATGAATTGTTCCCCCACCACACCTGTGTAGGCCACAAATACTGAAATGCATACCCATTAAGGCTCATCTGCAACAAAATCCATGAGGCAATAAAACATACATACAGCAAATATGAAATATCCCTTATGGATACAAACACAAATAAATTAAAAACTACCATAATAATCATGAGGCCATAATATATCCATATAAGTGGCTGCTCAATATTAAGCTCGCGCAAAAACCCTTTCACAGAAAAAAGTGTTGAGGTAAAATTTAATGAACTTGTTGTTGTTACTTTGTAATAATATGTATTGTTGCCAGGAAAAACATCCAGTGAAAATACAAATCCTACATCCGTAATAGCTCTATGATGGAAAGGGAAACTATCGCCTGCTAACTCTTGTATATATGTACCATTTTCATTGGGCTTGTACAACTCAATGTAATCAATCATAGGGTAGGAAATCCTGAATAAAAGTGTGTGTTTTTTTTCAGATGTATTGTTAATGCTAAATTTAAACCAGTATGAACTATCCGTAAATCCAAAATTTACAGTTTCTTTACCAATTGGAGTCCACTTCTTTATAGCTGTAATATCATTGAACGATAGCTGATTGTTTTTATCTTCTATATAATCTAAAAAGAGCAAAACTTTATCCGGCACTATTTCATTAATTTGTACTGCAGCATACAAATGCAATGGGATTGAACATAGCAACACTACTAAAGCTGCCACCAGTATTTGTAAGTTTGAGGAAGTATTTTTGAGTGGAATGCCAGCCCTTTTAATAATTTTTTCCATCATTATCCTCCTCCAAAATACAGGATTTCTTCCATTTATGCTTTGCCTTGTACTGTACTTCTGGTAAAAGTGTAACACCATAGACAGTGAAAAAACCCACCTATTCACAATTTCTTCCAAGTAAAGGTAATAATTGATACTACCAGACCCTGACTTTTAAGAACATGGCAGCATGAGTAAATGTGCCAATGATTGTGCCCGCTAACAAAAAGCTACAAACCAAGTTTAAAAAATTACATGATATCACCTGTTATGCAATTGTCATTGAAATAAAAAGAATCGGGAAGATGAAAAAATTATTCCCGATAACTATCGCATAAAAAAATATTAAAAATAAATCTTGATATTTTATGCTACATACAGTATTCATTGTACCGTTATAGTATTGTACAGTAAATATATGCACTAAACATAACATTAAGGAGACACTCGCCATGAAAAAAATAACCTTGTATATAGCCGTTGTTTGTATTGTGGGTGCTATAGGTTGTGCATCAGACCTCCCAATAAAAGACATGTCCAAGGCACGCTATGGCATTACCCAGGCACAAGAAGTAAAAGCTGAAAAATACGCACCTGAAGAACTTGAAAAAGCAAAACAATATTTATATGACACCCACTCGCTTATTAAAGAAGATAAGATAAAAGATGCCAAACAAAAGTCTGTTGAATCACAGGTTGAATCACAAAAGGCAATAGAAAAATCCCTTCCACTGTATGCAAGTGATATGCTTGCACAGGCTACTGAAAGCCTGCAGCAGGCAGAGATGCTCAACGCAAAAGAATTTGCCAGCGTTGAATATGCACAGGCAGTTGCCTCGTTAAATGAAGCAACACAGCTTACTACTGATAAGAGCTATCGCCAATCAATTCAAAAATCAAAAGAAGCAATAGGTTTTGCAAATGATGCAAAAGCAAAATCCATTGCAATGATTCCACAACTCAAAGAGCAACTTATTGTGATGGAAAACGAAAAAGATTCATTGCGCACCCAGCGTGGTGATGAATTTGCAAAAAACGAACTGATAGCAGCAGAACAAAAACTCAGTGAAGCCTCAACCAAGCTTGAAGAACAGAATATAGTTGCTGCAATCGCAGCAATGCAAGCGGCAAAAGAATCTTTGTCTTTGGCAAAAACTGCCATTGAAAAAGGGAAAGCGTTAGAATCATTGGAAGCTGCAAAAAGCCTTTACACGCAGGTAAGCGAAAGAGAATCATCTCAGGAAATGGCCGAATCGCTTACTGAAGCTGAAAAGCTTATTGCAAACAGCCAAGACCAGTTTTCAAAAGAAAATTATATTGCATCATACGACGCTTCACAGCAAGCCATCACCGTACTCAACTCACTTCTAATTGCAATGGAAAAGAAAGAAGAAGCATTAGCACTGCAGGAAGAAACAAAAGAGCAAGTTGCCAACCAAGAACCAAAACCAGAATATAAAGAATACATTGTTCAGTACAATCCTAACGCTCGTGATTGTCTATGGCGTATAGCCCTGAAAGTATATAACAATGCACGGCTATGGCCATTGATTTATATTGCCAACAAGGATCAAATCAAAGACCCGGATCTTATCTTCCCGGGCCAGCGTTTTGTTATTCCTTCATTAGAAAAGGAAAAAGCACAAGAAAGCACTGAAGCGAAAACAAAATTAAATTAACCAAGTGAGCCCTGATTTGCCAATGCAAGTTGTGTATATCATTATATTTGTGTTTTCAATGCTGCAGGCGCTGTGTGCTCGTGGCATACCGATTGATTCAATATATATTTCCACAACATCCCCCGAATATCAGCGATTGCTTTTTACACGTCTTGATTACTACCAGGCTATTGGCGCTCAATTTATCGATTCTGGCATTGCCTATGCTGCCTGGCTCAACGGAAAAGAAGTTGTGTATATAAAAGAAACCGGCAACACCAATGCCATCATGGTTTGTAGCATCACAACCCGCAAAAAAACTACAGTGTATCAATTCAAAGGCACCGTCATAGCAGCACGTACATCTGCAAACGGCATATATATTGCAGTAAAATATTTCAGCACCCACAAAATACCACAGCCAATGCTGATTATGGTAAATATCCCAAAGAAAAAGGCCACACAATTTACCACTGCATCAGCGGGGGTTGATTTTTCTTTTTCACAGGATGGTAATGCATTCTATTACAAATATAATTCATGCATACGGCAGGTTATGTGCGATAGTTACCAGGAAAAAGAAATTCTTTGCAGAGAGCATGCACCACAGTGGGATGAAAACACAGTCCTTTTAGATAGCAGCCACAAGCTTTTTATCAGCGGCTCATCTGGTAATTACGACGTTTACATGCTTTCAGGACAATCCTTTAAAAGAATTTTTTCGGCAATAACTCCTATGGAAATTTTTTGTGCAGGTACAATAGCTTTTTATTCGGGTGGTTTCCCAGGTGGATATTCTGTCAACCTGTATTCCTTCACTAAAGAAAAAACTCTTCAAGTGCTATCGGGCACATTTAATCCTTCACTTCATGTTGTAGGAACCACTGCCATTTTCTTACACAATGCATTTATCACAGTATATGATAGCTCTCAAAATACATTAATAAAAACAATCATTGAAAGTGATGAGGCAACCCTTTCACCAGACCAGTTTTCCATTGCATCCCTTTTGTACAATCGCCTCTTTATATTGCCATATTCAAAAGTTCTGCTGCTTGATCCACAGGCAAAGCGGTACTGCACTACACTTGAATCACAGTATGCCGTTATATCACAAAAAACTGCTATACACACTTCACCCTATAGCAACACCTATCTGCGTCAGAAAAGAGCGACTGTGGCATCGTTGCTGAAATTATTTTAATAATATTAATTTGACAATTTTTGACTTTTTTTATTGATAATAACAGCATTACTGACTTTTGCAGACATGATGCACGGTTATAGTGATAGATTGCCGTAATGTACCACAATACTAACAATGTGTGCTATTCTTGACACGGTTAGAGTAGTGCAAGGATCCAAGGGTTTTTAAGATTTAAATATGCCAATGAATGGAAAAATGTATAACCAATTACAATGGGGTATGCTATGGATCGTAATTTAGCACTTGAAGTTGTCCGTGTTACCGAGGCTGCTGCGCTGTGGGCTGCCCGTTACTACGGCAGAGGCGATGAAGCAATTGCTTCTAAAAATGCTGTAGAGGCAATGTATAAAGTGTTTTCCACTGTATCCTTCAAAGGGCATATTGTAATGGGTGTAAACAACCCCGACTCGCCTCTGTCGCCGGGCAATATTATGGGACATGCTGACCATCCTGAGGTTGATATTGCTCTGACCCCTATAGATGGCCATGCCACATTGGCTCAAGGTGGATATAACACCATTTCGGCCATTGCAATTGCCGAACACGGCTCAATGCTCACCGCACCGCCAATCTATATGGAAAAAATAGCAGTAGGAAAGGAAGCACGTGGCGTCATTGACATCACACAATCACCTGAGGTCAACATTAAGCGGGTTGCCCGTGCAAAGGGAAAATACATTGAAGATATTACCGTATGTATTTTAGACAGGGAGCGCCATCGCGAGCTTGTGGAACGCATACGGGCAATGGGAGCAAGGATTAAATTAATAAAAGATGGCGATATTTCCGGAGCTATCGCCACCGCTCTTGATGAAACGCCTATTGACATGCTTATGGGAGTGGGTGGTGCACGTGAAGGGATACTGTCTGCCGCTGCTCTTAAATGCCTGGATGGCGACATGCAGGCACGGTTTGTATACCGAGATGAAAATGACAGGCAACTGGTAAAATCAATGGGTATTAGCGATTTAGACAAAATTTATACGCTGTCGGACCTTGCAAAAGGTGAAAACATTATGTTTTCAGCCACCGGTATTTCAGATGGAGAACTTTTACCCGGAGTGCGTTTTATGGCTGGAGGGGCAAAGACCCACTCAATAGTTATGCGCTTTAAAACCCACACTATACGCTATATTACTGCAATTCACCGTTTTGATTATAAACCGGTATATTAAATATTACAGGATGCTACTTATGAATATTACAGCATACATTTTACAACATACAACTGCAGCGCTGATAATTGCAGGCATATTGATTGCAGTTGCAGGCCTTATATTACGAAAATTTAGAATTTTGTCGATAGTTATGATAATAATTGCATCTATGATTATCTACGTACTGTTGTATAAAACTTTTCCTATTCCAGGAATCAATCCTGAAGCGCAGGAAAGTCAAAGTGTTGAAAAAAGATAAAATTTTAGTTGCAAAATATATACAATATTGTATATTAAATATAAACTACTTTTTGGGAAGTTGTCTATGAAATTGCATCTGGTGAAATCACATAACATTGAAGATCACATTTCGGATAATGTAAAGACGCTACCACCTTCTGGTATTCGCGAATTTTTTGATATTGTCTACAATACACCTGATTGTATATCGCTTGGTGTTGGTGAGCCTGATTTTGTCACACCCTGGCGCATTTCGGATGCAGGAATTTATGCCATAAAAGATGGCAATACACATTATACGTCAAACAAAGGTTTGCTTGAATTGCGACAAGCTATTGCAAGTATGCTTTCTTCAAAATATAAAATAGAATATAATCCCGAAACACAAATTCTGATAACTAACGGAGTAAGCGAAGGCCTTGACATAGCGCTTCGTGCTATCTGTAATCCGGGAGATGAAATCATATACTTTGAGCCTTGTTATGTTTCATACGCAGCAACAATAAAACTGGCACATGGCACGCCGGTTGCTATCGCCACCCATTTTGAAAATGAGTTTGCAATTGATATTAATGCAGTCAAAAAAGCCATAACTGCCAAAACCAAGGCAATAATGCTCAACTACCCTTCTAATCCTACCGGTGCATCTATTAACAAGGAAACGCTGGAAGCGATAGCTGCTATTGCTGTTGACAACAATTTACTCATCATTTCAGACGAGATATACGATGCTATTACCTATAACGGCACACACTTTTCCATTATTGAAATCCCAGGCATGGCAGAGCGAACCATTTACTTTAATGGATTTTCAAAAGCATACGCAATGACAGGCTGGCGTCTGGGTTATGCTTGTGGTCCTGAAGCCATTATTGCAGCAATGAATAAAATCCACCAGTATACCGCACTATGTGCATCATCAATTGCGCAGTATGCTGCTATAGAAGCTATAAAGCATGGGAAGCGCGACGTGGCCCAAATGACAGCGCAGTACCTTAAACGCAGGAACTTTGTAACATCGCGCCTCAATGAAATGGGACTTTCATGTCATCCACCCAAGGGAGCATTCTACGCTTTCCCTGATATTTCAAAAACAGGACTATCCTCACGTGACTTTGCACTACAGCTTTTAAAAAGCTACAAGGTGGCTGTTGTGCCTGGCACTGCCTTTGGAAGCGCCTATGACAATCACATTCGATGTGCCTACGCAACATCTATGGAACAGCTCAAAGAAGCTATGGACCGCATGGAAGAATTTGTGAAAAAAATAAAAGGGCGATAGTAAATTAAAAATTCATCCATTACTGAGCATTGCCTATGGTTTAATTGAAATACCTAAAGATGAAGAAATAATCAATATTGAACAATTATTGTCCATTGCTGACTCCAGAATGTACGAACATAAAAAAATGATAAAATAACTTGACTATCAATTGTTTTCATTATATGATACAGTGCATATAATTGATTCATTTTATTCATGTTGGGGTATTTTATGAAAGGAGCACCCATATGAAGATATTACAACTATCAATAATTTTATTTGGAATATTATTTCTTATATCACCACTGTACCCCAGCGATCTTGGCTTGGGCATTTCAGCATGGTATGCTGACTGGAAGATGTACAACCCCAATGAACCAATAAGCAAAACAACCAAAATGGATCCTGTTGTTTATATTGGTCCTTCAATTTCATACCAGTTTGCCCCATCCTGGAGCACTACACTGGTTGCGTTGTATACCCCTTCACCATACAAAATGACAAATGACTACAATGAAACCACAGAGATAACCCGCTACGATGTTGACTTGGCATTAAATTACCAATTATCCAGATATATAAAGGTATTTGTGGGAGCAAAATATCTGGGATTTAACTTTGACGGTGGTCATCACCAGGGTGCTGGACCGGGTGGTGGTATTGGGCTGACACTTCCATTAATCAGCAATTTTTATTTTCTTGCCAATGCTTCGGGATTATATCTGTGGGGCAATCATAAAGATCCTGATAAATCCAGAGATTTTGCCGAATATGGATATAACCTTTCAGTTCAAATTGCATATTATGCGGCTTCGTTAGGGCTAACAGCTTCATTGGGGTACAGATATCAACTTATTGCATCAGAATACGATACCAATGATCCTTATGCCAAAGAAGATGAGCATACATTCAAAGGGTTTACCATTTTAATAGTAAAATCCTTCCACTGGGAATAGAATAATTGTACAAATGAACTGTTTATATCAAAACAAATTTGAAAAAAGCAACAACATAAGTTTCTTAAATATGTAATTTTATTACAGGAGTGGC
Source organism: Spirochaetota bacterium (assembly GCA_026414805.1). Taxonomy (NCBI): domain Bacteria; kingdom Pseudomonadati; phylum Spirochaetota; species Spirochaetota bacterium. The sequence continues at coordinate 39,723 of JAOAIH010000012.1, forward strand.
ATAATGAAATTAAGATTTTTTTATACAGTGCTTTTTGTTCTTACATTATCAACAGTACATGCTGCTGACATGGGAATAGGCATTTCTACCTGGTATGCTGGCTGGGATGTGAAAAGGAATGATGCAAAAGTCAAAATGGATGAAGTGTTATATATTGGGCCATCTATCTCGTATCAGTTTCATGAAAAATGGAGTTGTACATTGGTGGCACTGGCAACCCCGCAAAAATACACATGGCAGGTTGGGACCGAAGAGATGGAACTGCGCAGGTATGATGTTGACCTGGCATTAAATTATCAGATTAATCGCTATACAAAAGTTTTTGCCGGTGCAAAGTACTTAGCTTTTGCATACCATAATAAAACTAACGGCAATGATGGCTTACATCATGCCACCGGCCCGGGCGCTGGCATAAGCTTTACCATGCCTGTTTTTACTAATGTATATGTGTTGGCAAATCTTTCTGGGTTATACATACTAGGGAACCAAAAAGAGGACCAGCAAACAGGCACAAAAAGTATCAATTTTTATGAAATAGGGGCAAATGGATCGCTGCAATTGGCCTATTATTTCCCTTCAGTTGCAATTACTTTAGCAGCGGGGTATAGGTTGCAATATGTTGAAACACATTATCTGGAAAAAGAACCAAATAATCCCAACCTTGATCATACATTTAAAGGGTTTACTGTATTACTTGTAAAATCCTTTAATTTATAATACATACTTCTGAGATTGACATAGAAATTATCACTGTTACAATTTTAAGCGTTAGGAGCATATATTTCTCTTGACGCTTTTTTAATGAAATAATGATATATTTTGCTACTATGACAAATAAATACTCACTATAGTAAAAGGTCCTTATTATGATATATGTTGAAGGTTACAATGATGTTATAGAAAAGGTGTATCAATCAGGCAACCAGCATGTATTTGCCTTCTGGGACAGTTTGAATGAGGAACAGAAAAAGCATCTTTTGCAAGAGCTATCGCTTATAAATTTTCAACAGTTGCATGAATTGTATGAACTTACAAAAAAACATGTAATACCTATGGATTTTGAACCTGCTTTTTTCACACCATTACCACAAACAATTGAAGAGCAAAAATTATTTGAGGAAGCCAAACATATTGGGATTGACACCATTAAAGCTTCTAAGGTTGCAGCGTTTGTGGTAGCAGGAGGACAGGGGAGCCGTTTAGGGTTTGAGGGGCCAAAGGGTATGTTCCCTATTGGGCCAGTAAGTAACAAAACATTATTTCAGATACACGCCGAAAAGATAAAAGCATACGAAAATAAGTTTGGTGTTGATATTCCATGGTGCATCATGACATCACAGGCAAATCATGATGCAACGATTGCGTACTTTGAAGAAAATAACTATTTTCAACTCAATAAAAACAAGGTTTTTATATTCAAGCAAAATATGATCCCCTCGCTTGATGAACATGGCAAACTCATTCTGGAAACACCTTATTCTATTTTCAAAAATCCCGATGGCCACGGTGGAAGTTTAACAGCACTATACCAATCAGGTACCCTTGATACACTGCAAGGTATGGGAATTGAAGTGCTTTCATATTTTCAGGTGGATAACCCGCTGGTACGCATAATTGATCCGGTCTTTATTGGGTTTCATATCAAAAACAACGCTGAGGTCTCAAGCAAAACGTTAAAAAAAGCTTACCCAGAAGAAAAGATAGGCGTATTTGTAAAATTTTCTAACGGCAGAGTTGGTGTTGTTGAGTATTCTGATTTGTCACATGATAAACAATTTGAAAAAGACCAGCATGGTAATCTGCGGTATATTGCAGGAAGCATTGCAATACATCTGTTTAATATACGCTTCATTGAGTCAATTACAAAGGGCAATATTACTTTACCTTTTCATGTGGCAAAAAAATCCATACCGCAGTATACACCCCACGGCAAAAAAAATATTACCGGCTATAAATTTGAAAAGTTTGTCTTTGATGCACTGCCACTAACCCAACACAATTTTATCCTTGAAACAAAACGTGAAGAAGAGTTTGCACCGGTTAAGAATAAAACAGGCGTTGATTCAGTTGAAACAGCTCAGCAACTAATGATAAATCTATATAAAACGTGGTTGAGTGAAAAAAATATTTCTATCCCAAAAGTTGTTGAAAAAATTGAAATTTCCCCACTCTTTGCTGTTGAACCTGATGATATACCAAACTCATTAACGCTACCCCAACAAAAAGAGGTTTATATTGCATGAAACGGTACATTGAAAAAGTTAATACCCTTATTGAATCTTTTCCATACATTAAAGAATTTTACGGCAAAACCATAGTAATTAAATATGGTGGGCATGCCATGGAAACCAACGAAGGCAAGCGTTCATTTGCACAGGACATGGTATTGTTAAAATACGTTGGCATAAATCCTGTGATAGTTCATGGTGGTGGTCCTCAAATTAATACGCTTTTGAAACAGGTAGGTGTTGAAAGCTCTTTTGTTGGCGGTATGCGCATAACTGATGCTCCCACCATGGAGATTGTGGAGATGGTACTTGTAGGGAAAGTAAATAAGGAGATAGTAAACTACATTAACCTAGCTGGCGGGAAGGCAGTGGGATTATCTGGCAAAGATGGCAATCTTTTTGTTGCTGAAAAAATTTATCATGATGTCAATGGTCAAAAGATGGATATTGGCCAGGTAGGTACTATAAAACAGGTAAATCCTTTAATAATAGAAACACTTGACAAAGAAAAATTCATCCCTGTGATTGCACCTATTGGATGCGATGAGCATGGTGTCACATACAATATTAATGCCGATATTGCAGCAGGAAAACTAGCAGAAGCGCTAAAGGCCGAAAAATTAATCCTGCTTACTGATGTTGAAGGAATAAAAATTGATGATACGCTTGTTTCCACGTTGCACAAAGAGGAAGTTGGTAACCTGATCGCAAGTAACAAGATTACCGGTGGAATGATACCAAAAGTGAACTGCTGCCTGAGTGCATTAAAAGAAGGTGTATGTAAAACACATATCATTGACGGTAGAGTGGAACATGCGGTGTTGCTGGAAATCTTTACGGATGCAGGCATTGGCACTGAGATAGTATAACGATAGAATATCTATACTATCTCTACAATAATAAGTGTAAAATCGTCATCAAATTTTTTTCGTGGATAAATCCATCTGTAGGCTGCCGCAGTTATTTCATTCTTCAGTGCTGTTATATTCTTACCATTATACTGTTGTATAATATCAATAAGACGTTCTTCTCCAAACAGCTCCCCCTTTACATTTCTTGACTCAATTATACCATCAGTAAATAGTATAATTCTATCACCTTTGCCTATTGTTACCTCTTCAATTTCAAAAAAGGCATTCTGATAAAAACCAATAGCTCCACCTTTAGGCCTCAACTGGAGTATTGTATTATTGGCTTTACACAGCAATAGCGCATAATGCCCGGCATTACTGGTTTGTAATATCATGTTTTTTGTATCAATAACAGCATACGCTGCTGTTATAAACTGATTCCCTATCCTTTCTAATAATGTATTTTCTATTGAGTGGAGAAATTTATCGGGATGTTCTTTAAACTGATTTGCATGTGCACACGCCATTTTAACCATTGCAGCACCAATTGATGCAGGAATGCCATGCCCTGAAATATCAGCAATAAATATTCCAACTTTTTCATCATCTATTTGCTTAATTTCGGCAATATCACCACCAATTTCCTCTGCTTGCAGTATCACTATCTCTATTGCTATATGTGGCAATTCGGGGATTCTAGTCTGAACAATTGAATTATAAATTGTTTGTGCAATCTCAACTTCATTTTGTAGCATCACTAGTTTTTTATTTTCATCTTTAATTAAGTTATAGCGGTATCCAAGCGCTATTGAAAGTAAAATTACATCAATGCTGGTGCCCAAATGAAATCCATATCGTGTAATAAATACATCGGGAAGAATACCAAAATTTCGCAAACTAATGAGGCTCACACCCACAACAACTGCAAGCATTGATGCTAAATAAAAATAAGCAGGTTTATATTTATTTATTACTGCAATGATACATGCAATGAATGAAAAAATTGAAGCAATTATTACCATTGTATTGAGGCAAATAATTGAAAACGAAAGAGGTACAAATGGGATAATCACAATTATTGGTATGATTAAAAAAATAAATGCTTTTATTATAACATCGTACCCACGTGCAAACGTACCGGTTAATAAAAAGCTTCGTGTGAAAAGCATGTACGAAATAACTGCCAGGTTACCCAAAAAAACTATTGAAATGTTATGAAACCACGGAGAATGAGGCCAGAAAAACTGATACGCTATACCATTAAAGCTGATATTGCTCAATGCTGAAAATAATACATAAAGTATATAATACAGATAGTTGATATCCCGTAAAATTATTAACAAAAACAGGTTGTATAAAAACATGGATAGCATTATCCCAAAATAAACCCATAGACCACTGTACTCTTTTATGCTATGCTCAAGCAGTGATGCATGCGAGCGTATTTTCAATGGGATGATAACCTCACTGGTAGTTTTAACACACAGAAGAAATTGTTGAGTTTCTCCTTTTTTTATTGCTACAGGTACTACAAAATTGTTCAATAAAATCTTCCTGTGATTGAATGGAAACAAATCTCCTTCAGTTGTTAAAAGAGTAACTGTTTTACCCTGTAGTGAATATAACTCAAAATAATCCAAAGTGGGAAAAGCCAAATCAAATACCCATGATTGATTCGATGAATTATTGGTCAAAGAAAAGTAAAACCACCACCAAGAAGCCGAATAGCCTTTATTGATTACTTTTTGGGCATTTGGATAAAATTTTCTTAAAATATCTTTTTTTACAATGTCTTCAGCTGTAAGCTGTGAACTAGCATCTTCATAGAAATATATACAGGGAGCAATATCATACGTATGCTGTGCATCATTAAGGACACAATTATATGCAAAACCTACAACTGGTAGCAACAAATATATAATTATAATTAAAAGTATCTGCACTAATCCTGCTACATTTTGTTCATCTTTACATGAAGTTCTATTAGCCATTAAATATACCAGCACATACTTAATATAAAATCACAGGTTTACTTTTGAGTTGTAAAAACAATTTGTTCAACCTGATAAGTCTACCAAATATACGTATCAATGTCAAGGCATTGTCATAATTCAGGACAGACGTTTTACATTCAGTACTAATGAAAAAAATTATCGGCTACTTGACATACCATTGGTATTTTAGTATAATAATATATACTTAAATATAGGAGGATAGTAATGAAAAAGAATATGGGAACAGTAGACAGACTAGTGCGAACAATAATTGCCATAGCTATTATAGTATTGTACTTTACCGGGCAAATTACAGGTACCGCAGCAATAATTTTAGGAATCCTTGCTGTGGTTTTTCTGCTGACCAGTGCGGTAAGCTTTTGCCCATTGTATGTTCCACTCAAAATCAATACTACAAAGAAATAAAACTACCATTGCAAATGAGTCTCTTTATATGGGCCTGCCAACAGGGATAATATAGAGAGGCTCTTCATATTTATCTAGTGACAAAACTTCCTTTACCACCTCATCCTGAAAAGCTCCTACCATAACTGTACCCAAACCCAGGGCAACAGCCTGCAGGCTTATATTCTGACCAACATGTCCGGCTTCCATATGGACATACCTGATACCGCGCTGTCCATAATGCCCTGTTGTCCGCTCATATACCGCAGTAACAACGATGCTCACCGGTGCCATTTCAATAAATTTCTGGTGTAATGCTGCCCTGCACAGAGCGCTTCGCAAATCGTATGGCAACAATCGCTGCAACCTATGATTTTTTACAACATAGCGATATAATCCTTTTTCAATTGTTTCTACCTGCCCAATCACTGCATAGCAACTGAGAGGATAAGTAGCACCCGCTGATGGCGCAGTACGGTAATATCCACTTGATAATCCATTGGCAGCCCACAATATTTGCGATAGCTGATATAAAGAGATAGCAGTGGTAGCAAAATTTCGCACCGAGCGCCTTTTTTTCAGTGCTAACCCCACACTCATATTGTCATCAAATAACGGTTGTGGGAGGGTAATACTATCTGGATTCACAAACTTTCCTTCCTTAAAGTGATAGTTATACTGTACTTATATAAAAATGTAAAGTTGGCAAATTCAAGAATAATTTGATTGAGACAAAAAAAATTTGAAAAATAAAAAAAATGTTGACATTTTTATTTTATAATTTTTATGTTTTGTCATCTTTTGTGTGTTAGGATAATTGGCAATTATAAATTTTTTAAAATAGCTATGATGCATAAAAATCTTACATCAATGATCAATAATAGCTGGTGGTGGTGGACCAAAGCGATGTCCACCTGACCGGCGCGTGTGTAATTTTATAATTGTAATAAAAGCCGTGGGTGGGCATCAAACCCACGGCTTTTTTATGAGCTCTTATTAAGCCGTGGGTTCAACCAAAAATCCACGGCTTTTTTATTTTCTAAGCAAGGAGCAGCACAATGTACCCAACATTACAACAATGCAAAAATTTAAGCAAAGCCTACAACCGCATTCCTGTCTATAAACAGCTTAATATATCTCATCCAGGTCTGTTGCTATTACTTAAATCATTTATTACAAACGGCGATTGTATTTTTCTAGAAAGTGCCAAACAAAATAAAAAGCAAAGCAGGTTTTCATTCTTAGGCTTTAACCCTGTATGCACCATTTCATTCAGTCCACCATATTTAATTATAGGCGATAGCTCAAATAAAGCAATCCATTGCTCTGACCCCTTCAAATTCATTGATGAATATGTTGCCCGCTATCGCTCACCTTCTTTCACCCGTTTTGGTTCATATAATGGTGGTTTAACCGGTTATTTTTCATATGACCTTGTAAACTACACCGGACACTTGCGACAGCGTATTCATGAAGACACCCTGCATCCACTTATGGTACTACACCATATCGACGACTTCATATGCTATGATAACAAACTGAACACATATTATATTGCTACCTGCATTTACACTGATAGAGGCACCATTGAATCAAACTATAACGACGCACAACAACGACTCCATAAGTATGAAGAAGATATTATCAACGCTTTGCATGTAACATCGCTACCATATCTGCCTGCATATACTGATCAACTACCACTTCAATTTGCCATTTCACCTGAGCAATTCATGAAGAATGTATTAATGGCAAAAACACTCATTGAAGACGGTGAAGCATTGCAGATTGTATTGAGCATGCGTGCATATATCACTGAACCTGTTGACCCTTACCGCTTTTATCTTAAATTACGGCAAGTAAATCCTTCACCATATATGTTTTTTATGAAGCACGGAAACCTTACTATTGCCGGAAGCTCACCTGAGATTCATGTTAAGGTTGAACATAATACAGCAACATTGAGGCCAATTGCAGGAACTATCGCCCAGGGTAAAACACGAAAAGAAAATATCAAAAACAAACAGCTGTTGCTTGAAAATGAAAAGGAACGCGCCGAACACTTGATGCTGGTTGACCTTGCACGAAATGACCTTGGGATCATTGCGCATCCTGGCAGTGTAAAAGTAACACAATTCATGCAACCTGAAGATTATTCACATGTCATTCATCTTGTTTCAAATGTTACGGCTACACTTGATAGCGGGATAAGCTTAAGCGATGTGTTGCGCCACAGCTTCCCCGCTGGCACAGTGAGCGGTGCACCAAAAGTTCGTGCCATTGAGATTATTGACCAGCTTGAACCTCACCCACGCGGTATCTACGCTGGCTGTGTTGGTTACATTGGATTTAACAATACTATGGACACCTGCATCACCATACGCACCGCAGTGTTTTCACCACAATGCTCATTTTTACAAGCCGGTGCAGGCATAGTGTACGACAGCATCCCGCAAAATGAATACAATGAAATTGTACACAAACTTAAGGCGCTTTCGGTAAGCCTGCCTTTTGCAAAAATTAATTCATCATTAAAGGAGATTGTGTGATGTTCTGTATTATTGACAACTATGATTCATTTACCTACAACCTTGTGGAATACATGCGCATACTGGGCCATGATGTTGAGGTATTTAAAAACGATGTGTTGTTTGATTCAATTAATTTCCAGCGCTACTTAGGCATCATTCTTTCACCAGGACCTTCATCACCACAAAATTCAGGAATTACACTACCCATCATAGAAAAAGTAAGCAACATTCCCATTTTTGGTGTGTGTTTAGGGATGCAAGCAATTGGCTATGTATATGGCGGGGCGATAGTTCATGCTAAAAATATCATGCATGGTAAAACTGATACCATTGAACATTATGGTGGAAAACTTTTTGAAAATATACCGCACCGTTTCACAGCAGTTCGTTACCATTCGCTTGTGGTAAGTCAGGAAAATTTTCCTAGTTGCCTAACCATTGAAGCACGTTCTAGCGACGGTGAGATAATGGCACTGTCGCATAAAACTAAATTTATATGGGGTGTACAGTTCCACCCCGAATCGTACGCATCTGAGTACGGTTTACAAATACTGAAAAACTTTATAGGAGGATGTTATGAATACAGGTCAGCTTATAGCTCACACAATTGAAGGAAACCCCCTGTCAATTGAGCAATCAGAATTTTTATTTGATTCTATCTTTGATGGCAAATTGTCAGATGTTGAACTTGCTGCTGTGCTTGCGGCAATGAAAGTACGCCGGGAAAAGCCACAGGAAATATGTGGTGCAATTAAATCAATGCGCAAATTTGCTCTGAGTCTTCCTATTACTGAAAATGTATTTGATACGTGTGGCACCGGTGGTGATCACTCACACTCATTCAATATTTCTAGCGCTGTTGCCATCATCCTCAACGCAATGGGATATTCAATTGCAAAACATGGTAACCGCTCAATGACTAGCAAAAGTGGTTCTGCTGATTTTTATGAGGCATTACATATACCGGTACACCTAACCGGGGAAGATGCAGAGCGTTATTTTGAGAAGCATAAATTTATATTCCTCTTTGCGCCAAACTACCACCCTGCCATGAAATACGCTGCGCCTGTACGAAAGAAACTGGGAGTTAGAACTATTTTCAATTATTTAGGTCCTCTCACCAATCCCCTTAAACCAAAACGGCAGATGATTGGCATATTCCACCCTTCATTCCTTGAAGTGTATTCCGAAGCAGCGTTGCCACTTGGATATGAACGGCTGGTGCTGTACTCTTCCACAAATGGAATGGATGAAGTATCACCATTGTACCCAACTGCAGTGATAGATATTCAAGACACAAACTCAAGGAGTTTTACTATTATTCCTGAAAAATTTATCAACACACACGAAGCGCATGCCATTCCAAAGGATTTAACTCCACAGGAAAATGCTTCTCTTTTTGTTGAAACAATAACTGCCAAAAGCCCTACCCCACTTAGCAAGCTGCTTGCACTCAACACTGCTCTTGCCCTGTATGTACTGGATTATTCAGCATCAATTGAAAAAAACTTTAACACTGCTATTGAAGTAATTCACAGCGGCTGCGTAGCACACACTCTATCAAAACTTCAGGAGGTCTGATGGTCAATGTTTAGTCTTGAAAAGGTAAAGCAACAAAAATTACACGAGCGTCATACAATTGCACAAAAATTAAATGTATTTAATGAAAGAAAGCGTCCGGTGTTTTCATTTGTATGCGATAGCTCCGTAAATATCATCGCCGAGATTAAAAAGGCATCACCTTCTAGCGGAATAATCAAAGATGTTGATGCTGGCATGCAGGCTATGCTGTATAGTAATGCAGGTGCAAAAGCGATAAGTGTTTTAACCGACACAATGTACTTTGGCGGAAGCTTTGATGACCTACACCAGGCTGCATCAGCCACAACATTGCCTGTGTTATGCAAAGAATTTGTGTGCTTTAAGGAACAGATTGACGTTGCGTACAATGCTGGTGCAGATATAATATTGCTTATTACCGCAATGCTTTCCTCAAATGAATTACAGTATCTTTACGAATACACATGCTCAAAAGGATTGCTACCACTGGTTGAAGTGCACACCACATCTGAACTTGAATGTGTGCTACCGTTGAATCCACAATATGTAATGGTTAACGTACGCAACCTTGCCACACTGTCGCTTGAATATGATACTGCAATTGAAACGTTACGTAACATTCCCATTGGTATTAACAAAATCTGTGCAAGCGGCATCAACACTCCCAACATGCTGCAACACATTAACAAGCTAACAGGTACAAGAATATTTCTTGTGGGCACATCATTGATGAAATCTGAAAATCCCATGAAAATGCTTGAGGAGTTGCGTAATGTTTGTTAAATTTTGTGGATTTACCCGACCTGAAGATGTTGATGCTGCATGCAGTTTAGGTGTGAGTGCCTGTGGATTTATCTTCTATGCTGGCTCACAACGCTTCTGCAATTTTTACACAGCCAGAGAGTGCATTGCTATCTGCAAACAGCACGGAGTGAAAAGCGTTGGAGTATTCGTGGACAACAATCCCACTTCCATAGCATCCATAGCATACACATTGGGATTGGACGCACTGCAAGTATATTCGGAGGATGCCTACGTGGAGCTATCGCCACACTTTACCATTCTTTTTGGAATGAGAGTTGGTAAAAATTTTTCCATGCACAATATTCCTGTGATTGATACAAAAGATTTTTATCTTTTTGATACGTTCGATAGCTCACAGTATGGTGGAACCGGCAAGCAATTTGACTGGAATATCGTAGCATCATTTCCACACATTAACAGATCTATTATATCAGGTGGATTGCGCAGCAGTAATGTTGCACTATTATGTACAACAGTAAAACCTTTTGGTGTTGATGTTGCTAGCGGCATTGAAGATGCACCAGGAATTAAAAATGTTTTCAAAATGAAAGAGTTTATTCAAGCAATCAAGGAGTGCGGTTATGACATATCCCGATAAAAACGGTTACTTTGGAAGCTATGGTGGACGATTTGTACCCGAGACACTTATCAATGCTCTTATTGAGTTGCATGAAGCATACACGTACTTTTTAAAAGATGAAGCAATGCAAAAAGAGCTCAACGATCTTCTGCACCATTATGCCGGCAGGCCAACACCACTGTACTTTGCTGGTAACCTTTCCCGTAAAACTGGAATTAATATCTACCTTAAGCGTGAAGATTTGCTCCATACCGGTGCGCATAAATTAAACAACACATTGGGTCAGGGGCTGCTTACACGTTTTATGGGCAAAAAGCGTATTATTGCAGAAACTGGCGCAGGTCAGCACGGTGTTGCCACTGCAACAGTGGCTGCGCTATTAGGACTGGAATGCACTATTTATATGGGTGCCGTAGACATTGAACGGCAAATGCCCAATGTAAAACGGATGAAGCTATTAGGTGCTCAAGTTGTACCGGTAACTTCAGGAAGCCAAACCTTAAAAGACGCAATCAACGAAGCATTGCGTGATTGGGTACGCAATGTGAAAAATACACACTACCTGTTAGGCTCGGTCAGCGGACCACATCCATTCCCAATGATTGTCCGCGATTTTCAGAAGGTTATAGGGAATGAAGCACTACAGCAATTCAAAGCATTAAATGGCACCCTGCCACAGTATTGTATTGCATGCGTTGGTGGTGGCAGCAATGCTGCGGGGTTTTTTCATGCATTTGTTGGTACCAGTTCACAGTGCATTGGTGTTGAGGCTGGCGGCAAAGGGCTTTTCCCTGGTGGTCACTGTGCTTCACTTACACTGGGCAGGCCAGGTATTCTGCATGGTGCGCTGTGCTATCTGTTACAGGATGATGATGGTCAGGTTATGGATGTGCATTCTATATCAGCAGGGCTTGACTACCCAGCTGTTGGCCCTGAACATAGCTTTTGGAAAGACAGTAAAATGGTTGAATATGTAACATGTTCTGACAAACAGGCGCTTGATGCATGCATTACACTAACACGCACTGAAGGCATTATCCCGGCTCTTGAAAGCAGCCATGCATTAGGATATGTGCTTGATAATACATCACGGTTTGAAGGCACAACAGTCATTATTAATCTTTCAGGAAGAGGCGATAAAGATTTAGATACTATTTTAAAGGAAGTGGGAGTATGAGTTATAATGGATTTTATTTAGTTGGCAATTATCCTGATACTGAAACATTCATCAAAGCTGCAAAAGCAGGTTTGGAATACTTTGACTTTATTGAAGTAGGAATCCCCTTTAGTGACCCAGTAGCCGATGGGCCTGTGCTTTCTACTGCATCGCACAACGCTCTGAAAATGGGGGTGACAACTGAATCTGTGTTGCACAGTTGTAACATATTGAAAGAATTTCTAACTAAAACTGGTAGCAACAAAAAAATATATGTTATGACATACGCCAATAAAGTCTTTCACTGTGGCATTGAAACCACAATGAAACTGTTTGCATCCAATGGAGTTGATGGGATAATTCTTGCAGATGTGCCGTTTGTTGAATCTAAAACTTTTGTTGAAGCTTCCATGCAATACAATCTTGACTATATCCATTTTATCACCCCAGAATCTACAACCAAACAAATACAAGATACATGTGCAAATGCGAAGGGTTTTATTTATACTGTTTCACTCAGGGGCACAACTGGAAGCTCTCTGGTTCTATCAAATGAAATTATAGATATACTATCACTGGCAAAAAAATATGCTAACGTTCCGGTGGTGTTGGGATTTGGTATTCAAAACAAGAACGATATTCATAAGGCCTTGGAATATGCTGATGGCTTCATTATGGGTACTGCACTGGTTAAAAAGATTGAAGAAGGCTTTGATAGGTATCATCAATTTTTAAAGGATATGTTTGTGTGAAAGGTGTTATTATCAATATTTCTTGTTGTTCAAATGTACATTTTTTTCAAGAGCAAATTCGTTTGCTTTTTTAATACATTCCAATCAATTCAGTATGTTGTTATAATTTTTATAATAAACTTTTCTTATCCATTATAAATATTATTATCCAAATATATTATTATGTTATACCTTTTTTCAAAGGTAACTCATCCCCAACATTTGCTATGCAACTTCGCTCCCTTGATAGGATATAATCTAAATTTTAATGACTAAATTTATTTACTCTACCTATTGAAACTTTAATTACAAACTACCTTTTCACTTTCCTAACAATAGCAACCACTACTAAAGCTACTATCGCCACAATTAAAAGAAATACAAAAAATCCAATCCACGTAACCTTTGTCCCGCGTTTGAGCATATTGTACGGATTAATGCTTGCCTCAACTACTATTCTGCCAAGTTTGCCTTTATACAGGGCTGGTACATCTGCTATGCCATCACCATCCTCATCCTTGAAGCTGCGTATGTATTCAATGACCCCCTGCCATTCTTTGAGTTCCTGAATGCCAGGCATGCGCTTGTCAGCATCAACACGCGCCTCTGTGAGTTTTTCTATTGGTTTTCCATCGCGCCATTTTGGCTTGATGTCCAAAATATGCCAGGTAAAGTTGCCTATAACTTTTAAAAACGTTGCATTGTAAATATCAGCAGCAACCCGGTATAGTTTGGTATTGCTATCCGAATAATCAAGCGGCACATACCCATTTTCTTCGTCCCCAATCCAGATTTCTGTTACGCGGTCAAACAGCATGCGATTGGGATTATACGTGAATTTAACACCAGAAATCTGTATAAAATAATCGCTCCCTTTCAGCGGGTAGATACTTGTCAAAATTTCAAGCGCCTTCTTTATTTCCGATGCATACAGGTAACAGGTAATAAGCGGATAGCCCATTGTCTTTTTTTCATCCATACCAATACCAAGCGGTATTGCTGCAAATGCATCTGAAAATGCAATCTTTCCAGTCTTGCCCACAACTATATTGTCACGGATAACGCCATTTGATATAACCCCCATCGTAACTTTGCTGTCAGGATCCTTGGGATCCGAATCATATTTATTTACATACCAGCGTATTGAATCAGCTATAAGATTGCCCAAGTTTGTTTCATCCTCTTTTGTTACAAGGTCATATTTGGTTTTTGCCAAAATACTATTCCATTGTAATTTTAAGGGCGATAGTATCCGTTGATTAATCACCTGCGCAAACTGATTGATAAGCGCAATTATTGCCGTATCACCTTTTATTGAGTCATCGATATCTATGTATTTATAATCTTTCAGCTGCAACACTCCATTGGAAAAATTACAATCCAGGACAGCTACCTGCTTGCCATATTCATACGATTGGGTGATTATGGTAGAGCCAACAATAATAGGCTTGGTAATTTTTTCATGAGTGTGTCCACTGATAATAACATCAATCCCCTTGACTGCTTTTGCAAGCTGAACATCTTCGGAACGTTTTGGGTCAATTTCATTGCTATCTTTATACTTACGTATTCCACTGTGTGAAATACATATGACTATGTTGACCTTCTCTTTATTGCGCAGAATATCCACCATCTGTGTGGCAGTTTGCACCTGATCTGCAAACGTTACCGGCGATGCAAATGGTGCAACTTCTGCAGCATCCTTGCCAACAAGCCCAAAAAATCCTATTGTGAGGTTCCCCCTTTTCAACACTATGTAAGGTTTGACCAATTCATCCTCAAAGACTTTTTCTAAGCTATCATCATCCTTGCTATCGGCACTGAATACAATGTTGGATGCAACAATATGGGGCAGTGCATTGTATTTCTGAGCAGAGCGTAAAATGCGCGCCAATCCATCAGGATACAGGTCAAATTCATGATTGCCAAGCGTAATGACATCATATCCCATTTTCTTCATCAAGCGCAATTCAAACGCTTCTTCCCGACACAAAAGATGAAAAAATGAACCCATAAGGAAGTCGCCGGAATCAAGCACCAGTACTGGATTTTTGCGGCTTTTCTTTACATCCTGTATTACAGTTGCAATTCGGGCCCATCCGCCTTTTGTATCGTCATCATTAATTTTATCAGGTGTATAATCAATGTTTGGAGCAAAACCCAAAAAATGTGAATGCAGGTCTGTTGTTTGAATTATGGTAATATCCTGAGCAAATGATGGCAATGTTACACATACAATCATAATGACTATAGCAATAATATATTTTTTCATATTGCTAAACCCCCTGAAAATTTTTATAAAGTGAGTTGAATATATTATCCTGAATACTTTTTATCAAGTATAAAATGATATTAAAATGACAAAAATTCATTCCTCAGGGTTTTTTGGAAATTTATTTATAAATACTACAAAATGCATGTCTACAGTCACAGTACAAAATGTAATAGTAAATAC
>JAOAIH010000013.1 GCA_026414805.1 Spirochaetota bacterium
GGAGATGTGTATAAGAGACAGTATCAACTCTGGTGAATAACCCTACGCCAGTAACGATAGTATGTTTTCCCGTAGTTCAGAGATGCGTTCTATTTTACTTTGTTTTGCCTCTTTCCGTCTTTTATGAGCTTTGTGCCTATCTTCTTTGGCATTGTAGGTATGTGTCGCATTCCGCTTGAGTTCTCGTAACACGGTAGATGGTGATGGGCCTATCTTTCGTGCAATTTCCCGTAGTGAAAAATTTTCATGTGCATACAGCATTTTTTGAATGACTTCACGCTCATTTCTGTTATATGTGTATAGAGCCTCATAAGAGCTTATCCTCCATAAGTGTTGTTGTGGATCAACAATCACTATATTGGATATCCTTCTTATGAGGCTACATTTTTTTCATCGTGTGTTGCACTTCATTATTGAATTTGCATTTATATTCTGCTTGAAGGAAGGCAAACTGTAAATGGGGTCAGAGCACATTAATAAGGCTTGACTTATTTTATATAATGAAATTAAATTAAGGTGATAGAAGAAAGATTCAGTTGAGCATTTACAACATTTTTTAAATGTTGATGTTACATAAAATATTGTGGAGGGTTCCCTGTGAAAAAGTTTAGTGTATTATTTGGCATTATGTTTGTTATATCATGTGGTGCTTCTGTTAATCCACAGTTGAAAGCAAAAGTAGACAGCCAGTTTGCGCAGTCCCAAGAGACAACGTATGCGGGCACACAAAAATTTATGAAGCCAAAACCGTATGCAGTAGGGCAATATGTGGTGATGGGACAAACTGATTCTGATGGTAAAAAAAGCGTAACAAGAATGGCAATAGTAGGTAAAGCACAGGGCGGATGGATCTTTGAAACTTATACGCTCTCAGACAATCAGGAAGGGATAATGCAGATGCTTATAACTGGTCTTGAGAAAGCCGCAATATCAGGCAATCTTGATGATATGGATATAGTATGGGTAAAGATAAAAGATGAAAAAGGTGATGTGCAGACCGTTGAAGGTCCAATGCTTACTATGATGAAAGGCATGTATAAAAAAGGAATAGCCAGTGTTAGCATGAAGATAACCAGCTATAAAGATGGTGGAGTGATTCAGGTGCCGGCAGGCATTTTCAAAGGGACTAACGTAGTGGATTCTGAAGCTTCATTCTTTGGCAAAAAAATAAAATCAAAAGGGTGGTATCATTATGCAGTTCCCATTAATGGCATTGTGAAAGCAGTGGATGATGATGGGAATACAATTGTTTTACTGAAATTTGGGAATGATGCGAAGCCAATGATGAAGTAGTCTAAATCTTCATAATGAGTGAATCATAGCTTCAGTGCATCTATATAATAAAACAATTATATTCTAAAATAGAGTCTCCCCTCTCCCTACTTTAAGGAAATAGGTTGGGGGTGAGGTTAAATAAGAAATCATTATTTGATCATTATTTGAAAGGAGGAAAGCCAATGAAATCCCTGCAGGGTGCCTGTATCTATATTACAGGTGGTTCAAGTGGAATTGGCCTTGCGTTTGCAAAATTAGCTGCATCAAAAGGTGCACATATTGCAATAATTGCACGCGACACAAAAAAATTGGAACAAGCAAAAAAGGAGATTCAATCCGTTTGTGTAAGCAGTAACCAAAAAGTTGATGCGTTTTCAATAGATGTGTGTAATGCAAAAAAGCTGTATAAAGTCGTACCTGCAATGATAAAAAAATTTGGTAATCCTGATGTTTTAATATGTGCTGCCGGTGTGGGTTTATCAAATTATTTTGAAAATATACATGATGATGACTTTAAGAAAATTATGGATATTAATGTATTTGGAATATGGTATACATTGAAAGCATTTTACCCGTATCTTAAAAACAGAAATACACACTGTGTATTGCTCTCATCTCTTGCAGGGCTTATTGGAGTGTATACATATTCGGCATACGGAACTTCCAAATTTGCTGTATTTGGCCTGGCTGACTGCCTTCGAAGTGAATTTAGAGAAAATGGAATAACATTATCGGTTATTTGTCCACCTGAAGTAGATACACCATTTTTACAGGAAGAACTAAAAACTATACCAAAAAAGGCAAAACGTATAAAACGCATTACAGGTATGTTATCAGCCGAAGAAATTGCTCAGGCAATAATGAAAGCTATAATGAAGAAAAAATTTTTGATTGTTCCTGGCTTTATGAGTAAAACTACATGGTTTTTGCACCGATTATTAAACGGATATGGTACACGGTTACTGACTGATATATTGATTAAGCTATGATAAAAATTGACAACCTGCTTATAATAATAAGTTTTTTAAGTGTTTTGTTGGTGTCAATATATATAGGTGTATACTATACAACTGATACATATATACAAAAAGAAAAAGAAGTATTTAAACCGATAGCTCATAGTAATTTTACAAGGTTTCATAATGTTCCAATCATACTGTACCACAACATAGATGGGAAAGGCCCTTACTCAATTCCTTTTGAAAAACTTAAGAATCAATTTACACTTTTGCAGAATAATGATATCAAAGTGATTTCACTACAACAGATGGAATCACATATTGATATGCATAATCCCTTTACGGAAAAAGTTGTTTCAATAACATTTGATGATGGGTATTATTCTATGTATTCTATATTGATGCCATTGGCCCGTTCAATGAACTATCCTATAACCCTTTTTGTATATATAGATACTATTATGCATAGAGGAACAAATAATTTGACTTGGAGGATGTTACAAATAATGCAAAAAAATAATATTGATATACAATGCCATTCTCAGAGTCATGTTGATCTGGTACAATTGCTTGAAAAAGGTACATTAGAGAGTAAATATGCATTATATAAAGAGATATATCTTTCAAAAAAAGTTCTAGAATTATATTTGAATAAAACAATTGATTATTTTGCGTTCCCGTATGGTAGGTACTGTGTGGAATTGACGGAGCTTTGCAGGGATGCAGGGTATACACGTGTTTTTTCAACTGATTATGGACCAAATATAGTAACAAGGGATAATTATTGTTTAAGAAGACACCATGTTAAAAGCAGTTATCCTGATGAAAAAGTGTTATCGTTGGCATGGTAAACTAAAAAATTGTTGACAAATGGAGACTATATTTCACGTTATAATAAGGTTGCTATCGGCTCCCAAAGAATTATCTAACAAATAGATGCAATACATAGTGATATAACCCTCAAAGTGGTTGTTGTATTAAAAATACTGTGTGCAGGATTGATCTGTTATGAGTATAAAGAAATTATTATTTATTTTTTTTATTATTTTTACTTCCTTCACATTTGCCAATGAAATTTACTTTATAGACAATGAACATATTCAACGGTATAAAGGAAAAAGTGGGAAATGGGTAGAAGTTGCCACTCTGAAACAGCTAAAAATGTATTCTGAGCAGTTTGGTGCAAGTACTGATGAAGTATACACAATCAATGGAATTAATGAAAAAAATTTCAAAAAATCATATATTTTTATTCCTTATTCAGATTCATATATTCAAACCTTGATGGAAAAAGGGATTACGTTACAACCAGTTACTATTTCATATAACGAATTTATCTGGCCAATAGGTGATCCTGAGAAAATTACGTCTGGGTTAGGAAGGCGTTGGGGGAGATTCCATCCGGGAGTTGATATACCTGCACCAAAAGGCACACTGGTGAGAGCTGCCATGGAAGGAAAAGTAATCTATGCAGGGTATTGCGGAAATTATGGTAATTCTATCACGTTAGAGCATAGAGATAATTATATCACTCGCTATGCGCATAATTCAGTGTTGCTGGTAAAGATAGGAGATTATGTACAGAAAGGCCAGGTGATAGCTCTTGTTGGTAGTACCGGACGATCAACGGGTAATCACCTACATTTTGAAATACGATGTGCTGATATACCTCTTAATCCGCTGGATTTGCTTCCAGAAAAAACCCTTATTATAATGAAAAACCCCAAATGAAGTGATACAATTAGTACATGGCCCACCGGATTGATCTGCATATTCATTCTCACTACAGCGAAGATGGTGATTACTCTGTAGAGTATATTTTTCAACTAGCCAAGCAGACAAGGTTATGTGCAATCAGTATTACTGACCATGACTCAATAGAATCAATACCCGATGCAGCCAGGTCATCCGAAAAATATGGCATAGAATATGTTCCTGGTGTTGAATTAACAACAATCTATGAAGATGGCTCTCAACAGCATATTTTGGGATATTATATTAAGGATAATCCCAAACTAAATGAAATATTAAAAAAAATAGGACAATATAGATGGGAGATAGCAAAACGCAGAATTGAAAAATTGCGTGAAATTGGCTTTTCCATGAATGAAGATAATGTATGGAAGAAAGCAAATAATCGTCCTCCAACTGGTACTGCAATAATGCTTGAAGTTTTTGAAAATCCTGCAAATAGAAAGGATGCGCGCCTACAGGAATATTTTGAAGGAAAAAAATCCGACAACAAATTAATGTTTTTTTATAGAGAGTATTTAGCAGAAAACATGCCTGCATACGTGCCGTTTATATCAATTCCAACAAAAGAAGGTATTGAGGTGATAAAAGCTTCAGGAGGTATTCCAGTGCTAGCTCATCCTAAGTTTGTTAGCGGTGAGGAGCATTTACAAAAGATTGTTTCAATGGGAATAATGGGAATAGAAGCTATCTCCTCATATCATACTAAACAGGAAGTTGAATATTTCAAAGAATTTGCCAAAAAATATAATCTATTAGTAACTGCTGGGTCTGATTTTCATGGCCCAACATCTAAGCCAAAAGTTTCTTTGGGAGGAATAGAGGGAAATGATTGCAGTCTCTTGGAAGATTTAAAGAAATTGAAAAATAACCAATAATGATAATTGGGATTACACAAAAGAAAGCAGGTATGATAAAAATAATAGAGGTGGGCTTTACCCCACCTCTTAATATATGAATTGCATATTACAGATATTTATTTAGTTTGTGGTGGAACCTCTAATTTAAATTCATTAATAATATCGCTGTCTTTGGGGAAATTTTGCAAAATTTCTTTTTCCTCTTCTGGAGTTCCATAATATGCCCAATGACACAATTGGCCTATTAAACCTTTAATCTCTTCATCCAAATTGTTATAAATAAAAATTATATTAGCACCTGATTTATATCCCCAGTTAAAGCCATCGGCGCTGTTAACCATAAATGTTTCAGTGATGCCATCACCATCACTATCCTCTGCATAGTAAAGCTTTTCGTCAATGGTTTTCCCACTTACGGTAACTTTGTATTTAGTTGGTGTTTCGGGTGCATTGAGATATGCAGGAATAGGAAGGGGAGTGCGGGTAACAATGAGCCCCGATTCTTTACGGTCAACCATAAGCTTTTTAAATACTTCAACATGTTTTTTAATTAACGCATTACGGACATTTATGAAAAAAGTTCCAAAATTTTTAGATACAAAATCCTCGCTGAAGTTTTTCAGCAGTTCTACTTTGCGTTCAGTTATGCGTACATAGTCAGGTTTATTATTAATTTTATTTTCCCATAAGTCGCCTACTAATTTTGTTTCCATTTCTAAACGAAGACGGTTGTTTGCAACTATGTCAGGATTATCATATCCATCCTGAATAAGATATATTTTCTTCCCTTTTATTATTAATAATGCAGAAAAAGAATTGTCCATATATGGTGAAACCTGTTTTTGAACATGCTGATATGCTATTCTGTCCTCATTGTAGCGGGAAAGGTCTTCAATTATAATTGGCTGGAAGTTAAAGTCAATTGCAATAACTGAAGTTGTACATAATAATATTACAAGCATAACAAGAAAATTCCGTTTTTGTAAAATAAACATACATGCCTCCATCCTTGTGTGTAGTAAAAATTCACGTTGGTACCGCTTGAAATAGCAGCAAAATAACTAAATAATAATCAGTGCATAGAATAACTGGTTAAAATGTTTTTGTCAAATCTTTTATCTAATTTAAAAAAATAGTTGTTATTTAAAACAAATTATTTCTATTTTTGCAGTGGATTGATTGTTATTAATATAATGAAATAAATATGCGACATAATAATTGTTATTATTGTGGTCAAAATGGATTTATATTCAGATCCTATCGTTTTGAGGATATGGCGATAGTTGCTGATGTAAAGATAGAAAAGAAGCATGAGGGCTGGCCAGGTATCCCTCACGGTGGGTTGGCGATGACCACATTCATTGAATTAATTGATATTGCTAAGGAATATCCAGCTCTCTATCCGCATGAATACAGATTTCGTTTTGCAGGGGAACGATTGATGTGTGGTGATGTAGTGCGATGCATTGTTAATAAAGGAGATGCTCGTTACTATTTTGGTACGTTTGGTAAATCATTACAACTTCCCTATTGCAATTGCCGTTACAGTGAAGAACATGTTCATTCATATAGGGGGGAGATTGTTGAAATCTTGAAAAATAATATGGATGCATCAACACCGTTTATTATTCCTAATATGTCAACAAAACTTATTAATACTTCTTCGGGCCAGCATGAGCAGCGGGTATTTTATATAACCGATTATAAAACAGATAGAACCTACTTGATTTCCCATTTAAGTGGTGATAATAATTTTGTGCAAACTTCGGATGGATATGTTCATAATGGTGTACTTAGTTCGCTGCTTGATGAAACCATGGGTTGGTCAACGTTTCTATCGGTATGGCAGGCAGGGGTTACTGTTGAATTACAGATAACATTTTATGATAGAGTAAGTGCTAATGAAGCATTTCATGTAATAGGATTTTGTGATGATGTAAGAGGTGAATACGGTAAAAAGATAACTACTGCCTATGGTGGTGTTATAGCACTGCGTGATGGTGGGCTTGCAATCATTGCATTGGCATATGGTAGATGGTTGACACTGCCAGGGTTTAAAGAACTTATGATACAGTATTTGAAACATTATAGTGAATAGATTAACCGATATAGTTAAACCTAATAATTACACCGGCGACATTATTATAGCTCAAAGCTTCATTAATTTTTTAATTAACTCAGCTAATGCTTTTGCCTTAGATTCATCATTTTTGGATGTTTTGTATATCCTAACTTCTAAACCTAATAATGTTATATTATTATCATTATTTATAATTCTACTGAAAATAAATATATAAATGTTATGATAATATATATAACAATTATATTAATTGTAATCAGTATGCTATCAAAAAAAAATGTGTACTGCCAAATCAGTGAAATGAATAAATTGGCGTAAAATAGAGCAATTAGGATAGTTTTGCAATAAAACGTAATAATGCAAACAATAGTTAAATTTATTGTATGTAAAGAATTATCAGTGTTTTGATTATAACAAAATGTTATAAAATATAACAACAGAATATTAATATTTTATATTTTTTTAAAATTATTTAAAATAAATGTTAACAGAATGTAAACGGTAGTAAATGAATAGAGCATTAAGAAATAGTAAACGTTATTTTAAAATGTATTAGTCCAATGGCTACACTTGCACATTGAGGGGCGATATGATACAAAAAGCAACGGAATGAGCGCCTTTGAGAGGAAAGGATTATTAAATGTAAGTGTAGCCATGATTTGTTATAAAATTTATGTTTTCATAGAGCTCATAGTATGCTCCTATGTAATATGCCAAAAAATTGCAAGTGCCATAAATAATGTTTTAATTTCTTACTTTTCACCCCATTTTTTTATAGCTATTTAAGTAAAATATTCCTTCATCATGCTTTATATCATACATTGTCATATATTGTAATATTATTATATTAAAATTAAATATGTTGATTTAAATCAACAAAAATATAATATAAAGGTATATATAATTTTTTTTAAGTTACAAAGAATTGGAACGGGTTGCAAAAAAAATTGTTTACAAAACATTAAAAATAAAATATCTTGACATGTTATTTTTATTAGTGTAGTATTTTTTATTAATGTAATGCAATGTGAGCATTATTTTTGGGAGTTAACAATTTATGGATATCACAAAAAGAACAAAGGATGACGTTGTCATACTGGATATCTCAGGCGAAATAGACCTTTACAATGCACCGGAGATTAAGGACATCATCAACAGCCTCATTGAAGAAAAAAAATTTAATGTCATTATTAATCTGGAAAAAGTAACGTATATCGACTCTTCGGGGATTGGTGCGCTTATTTCAAGTCTATCAAACTTAAAAAAATATCAGGGTGGGTTGAAGATAATTAACGTATTTGCATCAGTGCGAAAGGTTTTTGAACTCACAAAGTTAACATCCTTCTTTGAAATATATGATTCAGAAGAAGCGGCAATAGAATCATTCAAACGGTAAGTATAAATTCAACCTAAGATACGTGTTGCACATATCCATAATGAGTTTCAGTGGTGTAAGAATTTCAAATAAAGAATCAATGCTGAATCATGCTCAGCATGATGATCTGTATGTTCGGAGGAATATATGAAAATAAACAAAATTATCGCTGTAGTACTAGTTATTGGTGTAGCAATGTTAACTGCCTGTTTTGAAAAGGTTCCTGTTAAGGAGCTATCGCTTGCAAAAAATGCAATTAGCGAAGCTGAATCAGTGAAAGCTGATTACTATGCAAAAGATGAATACCTTTTATCTAAAGATTTGCTTTTAAAAGCTCATGATAATGTAAAAAATGAGGAATATGATAAGGCAAAGCAAAATGCGCTAGACTCACAGAAAAAGGCTAAAGAAGCCTATGATAAAGCGCTCCCACTTCTTGCCAAAGATACTCTTGACGTAGCAACGCAAAGCTTGCAGGCGGCTGATGATGCATATGCGGCAGTTCTTGCAAAGGAAGATTATGCAAAAGCTAATGACATGTTGCAGGAGGCAGGCAAGCAGTATGAAAATAAGAATTACCTTGCCACCTACAAAGCTGCCCTTGACGCAGATATGTATGCAAAAAATGCTCGCAATGTAGCAATGAACCAGAAGGAAACGCTGGCTGATTCAATTAAAGAAGTAAATATTGTTATTGCTCAGGCAGAAAGTTACGGTGCCACTCAATATGCTCCTGAAAAACTGGCTTTGGCAAAGGAACATTCGCAGGTTGCGCGCATGGCGTATGAAACAGGTGAACTTAAAAAAGGTTTTTCAGCTGTTGAAGTTGCAAAGCTCAATGCTGATGATGCATACTTTATTTCGCTGAAAGCAACTGCTGCCAAAAAGATTGAGGAAGCGCAAACAGCTATACAGACAGCTAAAGGCAGTCAAGCTGCACAGCTTTCATCAAGCGATATTAAGGCTGCAGAGGAATCGCTTGAGCAGGCAAAGACTTTATTTAACGATGCCAAATACAAAGAATCAATGATTGCTGCAGGGCAGGCTATCAGTATTGCACAAGGAGTGTCTTCAAAGAAGGCGGTGGCGATAGCTCCTGTGATTGAACAGCAGGCAAAAGAAACAGCAGTTGTAAAAGAAGAACCTAAAGAAGCCCTGCAGAAAAAAGTTGAAGAAGAAACCGACTACACACTGTATAAAGTAAAGTATAATCCTGCAAAAAGGGACTGCCTGTGGCGTATTGCCGAAAAATTTTACAATGACGGATTTAAGTGGAAAGTGATTTTTGAAACAAACAGGGATATTGTAAAAAACCCTGATTTAATAAAACCTGGCTGGATGCTGAAAATACCAAAAACTGCAACAAAGATAACACAGCCAGTAAAACCAGTAAAAGATGAAGGTAAACAAGCAGTTATAAAAGAAAAAGAGCCACCTGCAACTGAGCTTAAAATGAAAACTGAATAAATGTAAGGGGCTGCTTTTGCAGCCCCTTAGTATTATTTATTCTTTGATTCTTCCCACAGTGCATCCAATTCATGGAGTGAGGTTTGCGTAATATCCTTGTTCATTTCATCAAGGCGTTTTTCTATATATTGAAAGCGCTGTATGAATTTGGATACAGTATGTTGGAGAGCTTCTTCGGGATTGATTTCTACATGCCGTGCAATGTTAACTATAGTAAATAAAATATCACCAATTTCTTCCTTAAGTGCTTGGCGGTTTTCTTTATTGTTTTGTAGTGCATGGTTAAATTCACTTACTTCTTCGTGTAATTTGGATATAACGTCTTCAATACGCTCCCAGTCAAAGCCAACCCTACCAACTTTTTGCTGCACACGGTATGCCTTCAGCAATGCGGGAAGATGAGCTGGTACACCTTCTAACAAGGACTCTCCATTTTGTTTTTCTTTTTTCTTAATTTTTTCCCAGCGGTCTATGACCTCATATTTATCTTTTACGGTATCGTTGCCAAATACGTGAGGATGACGGCGGATTAACTTTTCAATGACAGTGGTGGCCACATCATCAATATCAAAGATATTTTGCTCACTGGCAAGCTGTGCATGTGCATAGATTTGATATAAAAGGTCGCCTAATTCTTCTTTAAGGTTTTCATAATTGTTGTTTTCTATTGCTTGATATACTTCGTAAGCTTCTTCAATGAGGTAAGGCTTCAATGTATCTGAGGTTTGTGCCTTATCCCACGCACATCCATTGGGGCTTCGTAATATGCTTGCGATTTCTTTTAATCTATACAGGGGTGGTGTTTCCATTGTTTTCTCCAGAAAATGAATGTTAAGTATGTGAATATGTATTGTTATAGAGATTAATAATAATTACATGTTGTATAGTACACAAAATAAAAAGCAATGATATCCGCTGCCACAAAAGAATACTACTATAGGGTATCCTGCAATTTTTATTACGATTGTTATACATTCATTTATAGCGCTTTATTACAGTAATATCAAAACTAATGCACTAAGCTTTAGATTTTTTATGCTGATGCTATGTGCACTGCATCACTATAAGAAAAGACAAAGATTTTAAAAAATTATTTGAGGAAATTATTAGTATCAAGTAAGTAAAATTTTATGTTGACACTATTATATTATTGTGGACATACGCACTATAGAGCATACCATAGTGTAGATACATACTAATTTTTCCCTAACATACGAGGTATTTCATGAGTATACAAAAATTTTTAAAGGATTCGGATCCTGAAGTATTTTCAATTATTCAGAAAGAAAATCAGCGTCAGGAGAACACGCTTATACTAATTGCATCAGAAAATTACACATCACAGGCGGTGCTGGAGGCGTCGTCCTGTACAATGACCAATAAATATGCAGAAGGGTATCCCGGCAAGCGTTACTACAATGGCTGTCAGTTTGTTGACGAGGTGGAAACCGTAGCTATCGCCCGCATTAAAAAACTTTTTGGTGCCGATGTTGCAAACGTTCAGCCACACAGTGGCACGCAGGCAAATATGGCTGTGCTTATGGCATTGCTTGAACCGGGCGATACCATTATGGGAATGAACCTTTCACATGGCGGTCACCTTTCGCATGGCTCCCCAGTTAACTTTTCGGGTATTTACTTTAAGGTTGTATCATACGGTGTCACAAAGGATACTCACCGCATAGACTACGACCAGGCAGCTATGCTTGCTAAAGAGCATAAGCCTAAAATCATCATTGCCGGCGCATCAGCATATCCGCGCATAATTGACTGGAACAGGTTTCGGGAGATAGCTGACAGCGTTGGCGCTGTGCTTTTAGCTGACATTGCGCATATTGCAGGGCTTGTTGCAACAGGGCATCACCCTTCGCCAGTGCCAGTTGCTGATTTTGTAACGATGACCACTCATAAAACACTGCGTGGGCCACGCGGCGGATTAATACTAGCAAAGCAAAAATACGAAGGGATGATGAACAAGTACATTTTCCCGGGCATTCAGGGTGGGCCGCTTATGAATACTATTGCAGCCAAAGCGGTGGCATTTGGTGAGGCGCTGCAGCCGTCATTTAAGGATTACTCGGCTCAGGTAATTGCTAATGCTAAATCTTTGGCCCAAACATTGTTATCGCGTGGACTTACTCTTGTCAGTGGCGGCACAGATAATCACCTGTTGCTGGTTGATCTTCGCAATAAAAACTTAACCGGCAGGGATGTTGCCAACAGGCTGGAAGAGGCTGGTATAACCTGTAATAAAAATGGTGTACCGTTTGATGATAAATCGCCTATGGTAACGAGCGGTATACGCCTTGGAAGCCCTGCACTCACTACAAGGGGCTTGAAGGAAGATGATTTCAGGCATATTGGCAATTTAATCTGTGACATCATTGATAATATGGATGATGAAAAAGTGCTAAACCGGGTGAAAGGCCAAGTGCAGGAAATTTGCAAGGCATATCCCACTGATTTTTTGCGCCTAGAGCCGCGAGGAATATAGTTCTTGACTAAATGCACGAAATGTAGTAGCATTCATACGTCATTTGATGAACATAAAGGTAAGAAGCATAAATCATTTATTCTAAAGATTTATCACCCTTTTGTGATTGGAAATGACAGGGTATGTAGTCTGGGATTTCTAATGACAGAAGAGAGAGTTTAGGTACCATGTTTTAAATCAAGCAAAAGCAATTTTTATTTTTATTGGAGGAATATATGAAAAAGGTAGTAGCCGTACTAATTATGTGTTCCATAGCAGTAGCTGGCTGTAAAAAAGAAAAGAAATATACCGTGGCGCGTGAAGGGCTGGTTAACTTTGTTTCTGGCACAGTGCTGCTTGTTACAAATGGAACTGAAGCAAAAGCCCAGATTGGCGATGCAATCAAAGAAGGCATGACTATCAAAACAGTGGGGCCAAAATCGTTAGCTGAGATTTATATTGGCGAAAATGCTGTAAAGATTTTAGGCGATACAGTTGTAAAAGTTGAAAAACTTTTGACCAATGTTGACAGCAATACTGAAGAGTCATCGTTTATTGTAGAAAAAGGGCGCATGTTCTCAAAAGTAACAAAGAAGCTTGCCAAGGGCGATAGTTATCAGGTAAAAACTCCTACCGCAATAGCAGCGGTACGCGGTACTGATTTTCTGGTGACTCAGGAAGAGGATAAGAGTAATGTTGCCTGCTTGGATGGTATGCTTGAAGTCTTGAACCAGAGCCTGGCAACAGGTCAGCCAATAGTGCTTGAAGAAAAGCAGGAAGTTGATGTTGTTCCTGGGCAGGACATGGTAGCAAAGCAGATATCTGAAGACAAGCTGCGTATGCTTTCAATTCTTCTTGAGATAAAGGCAATGCGAGAAGATATCCGCAAGAAGTATGAGCAGCAGCGCGAGGAAATTTTGAAGTATGTAGAAGAACAGAAGAAAGCTGACAAAACGATGCTAGAAGAACAGCGTGAAAAGGACAAAGCGCTGGTTGAAGAGCAGAAAGCTCGTGACAAGGCAATGATTGAAGGCATAAAGGGTGAGATAAAAGGTGAATCAGGCAAGGCTGCTCAGCAGTCACTTGATGCAGCAAAGAGCCAAATGCAGGATGCCAAAGCGGTTGATAAGGACCAGGCTTCAACAGAGGCAAAAGATCAGATGAGTGCGATGAAGCCAAAGATTGAAAAGCCAAAAGTAGATTTAAATCAGTTTAAGAATCAGTGATATATAAAATTTATTACTATTATACATATTACCCCGCTTCTGCGATAAGCGGGGTAATGTTTCTAATAATTTTGCTATCAGGCAAAATTATTAGCTATTTTTTTTGCTTATAGGCAAAAATTCTTGACTCCCACCCCATTATTTAGTACTGTATATTTATGACAGTAGATAGATATCTTACACGCTCCATTTACAATGATCTTAACCAAAAAATGGTATTTGTGGGTGGTCCACGTCAGGTTGGTAAAACTACACTTGCCAAAAAGTTAATTGGCAAAATGTATGACTGTGCTGCTTATTTCAACTGGGATAATCGTCAGGATAGAAAAATTATTATACACAGTCAATGGCCAGGGAATGCCAATCTGATTATTCTTGATGAAATACATAAGTATAAGAACTGGAAGTCGTTTGTAAAAGGAGAATATGATAAACATAATGAACGGTTTCACTTTCTTGTGACAGGGAGTGCTCGTCTTGATGTGTACAGGAGGGGTGGTGATTCTTTACAGGGCAGATATCATTATTACCGATTGTATCCTTTTTCACTGGCAGAATTAATTGGCAAAAACAATCTCCCTGAAGTGTTTAATGAGTTAAAGATTGAGAATATTCACCATGAAGATGTACTATTACAGCTTGATACGTATGGAGGATTTCCTGAACCTTGTATTAGTCAAAACAGTAAAACTCTGAGGCGGTGGCATAATGAAAAGATTGAACGAATGTTTAGAGAGGATATCCTTGATATTGAACGGATCACAGATATGAGTAATATGAAATTATTTAGTGATATGCTTCCAGAACGCGTGGGTTCACCGTTATCATTGAATTCATTGCGAGAAGACATTGGAGTAAGTCATAAAGCAGTTTCAAACTGGTTGAATATATTGGAATCATTTTATTACTGTTTCAGAGTATATCCTTATGCTCAATCAAAGATCAGGTCAATTAAAAAAGAACCAAAATTATATCTTATAGACTGGTCTGAGGTTGAAGATGAAGCTGCAAGGTTTGAAAATATGGTTGCAACACATCTTTTAAAATTTGCACATTTTATTTATGATAGCGAAGGGTATGTGTGTGAATTATGGTATTTGCGAAATGTTGATAAAAAAGAGGTGGATTTTTTACTGACAGTCAATAGAAAACCCTGGATAGCTGTTGAAACTAAACTATCTGATGTTTTAGTTTCAGGTAACCTTGAATATTTTAAAGAAAGGGTTCCTATTCCATTCTGTTATCAAGTTGTAAAAAAACCTGGCATTGATTTTTTTACTCCTTCAAATATTAGAATTATTTCAGCTGATAAGTTTTTGGCAGCTCTTGTATAAATTATTTATTTACAAATTCTTATTATATACTAAATTAAATAACCAATTTAAGGAATCGTACTATGATCAAATTAGCCTTCATAGGGACCGGCACCTGTAACGCAACTTCACGTAAACCACAGTCGCTTGCATTTTCTATTGATGGAGAGCTTGTCATGGTTGACTGTGGCGGTGGTGCCTATCATGCTATTGCTGCACTCAATGATCCTGATTTCAACTATAGCACTATTTCTACAATTATACTTACTCATTATCACGTTGATCATGTTTCAGGACTGCCTGACCTTTTATGGGGTGAGATGTGGGATCATACAGGGCACCGAACCGAACCGCTGACAATAGTGGGTCCGAAGGGATTGCATAACTTTTATCAGGAACGACTTATGCCGTTTATGGGGGACTATCCGCTGCCTTTTAAGGTGGATCTGATTGAATTGAAAGATGGTGATATTTTTGAAGGAAATGGATACAGGGTAACATCAGTGGCACTTGCACATGGTGATTATGCATCAGGGTATCGGTTTGATTTTGGTACTTTATCGGTAGCAATTACTGGTGACACAGGATACTGCGATGCGTTGGTTACACTACTTTCATCTGTGGATAAAGCTGTAATTGAGTGGGGTATAGCTTCAGAAGATGAGTATCCGTTGCATCTATCTTCCAAAGACATTATTACGTTAATAAAAAATGATGCCTGGCCACAGAATGTATATGCACTTCATGTATACCCTGTTGTGGATGTAGATTTTAATGAACAAATACAAAAAATGAAAGCACTTGTTGCTTCATACAATAAATCCATTGAATTCCCTTCCGATGGGGATATATTGACATTGATTTCTTGATATTTATTTTTTGGAAAATATTCATGAAAACAATAGAAACTGATTACTGTATCATTGGTGCTGGTGTTGTAGGTTTAGCTATAGCGCGAGAGCTATCGCTTAAAAAAAAGAAAAAAATTATTGTGTGCGAAAAAGAAGCATTGGCAGGCTGCCATGCTTCAGGCAGAAATAGCGGGGTACTGCATGCAGGCATTTATTATTCAACTGGTAGCATGAAAGCGCATACCTGTGTAGAGGGCAACAGATTGATGAAATCATTCTGTAGATCAAAAGGGGTTAAGGTTAATGAAACAGGCAAGGTCATTGTGGCAAAGAATGAAGCACAATTGCCCACTTTGCATTTGCTGTATGAGCGCGCACGTAATAATGGAGTCCAGGTCCAATTAATTAATGTAAAACAATTAGCTGCTATTGAACCTTGTGCAAAGACGTATAATGAAGCGTTATTTTCACCACAAACAGCGGTTGTTGATCCAAAGGCAGTGATGCAGGCATTATATGAAGACTGTGCGCAAAGGGGAGTAACGGTGCTATTTAATACACCGTTTTTTTGTTTTGACGACAGTGCTACTGTGATTGCTGGTCAGTATGCAATACAATTTGAAAAGCTCATTAACTGTGCTGGTGCATACAGTGATATCATTGCACATTCACGGGGGCTTGCACGTCATTTGACGTTAATACCGTTTAAAGGGATTTATGCCAAATTAAAAAAAACAAGCAGGCTTAAAATTAACGGCAACATATATCCCGTGCCCGATGTTCGCAATCCATTTTTGGGTGTGCATTTTACTGCTAATCCCCATGGCGATGTGTATATTGGACCCACGGCTATGCCCGTGTTTGGCCGTGAGCACTATGGGTTGCTCAAAGGTCTTGGCACAGAAAGTGCCAGTATATTCTTCAAGGATGCAGTGCTGTTTTTTACAAATAAAAATTTCAGAACCGTTGCGCTAGAGGAGCCAAAAAAATATATCCCCTATTTCTTTTACAAGGATGCAAAAGAATTGGTACAAAATCTTTTGTTCAGTGATATTGAACCAACAATAAAATCAGGCATACGTCCACAGCTGGTTGACTGGTCCAAAAAGGAGCTGGTGATGGATTTTAGCGTGTTTGCAGATGCAAATACAGTGCACGTGTTAAATGCAGTGTCGCCAGCATTCACTGCATCTATGGCATTTGCAAAATTAATAGTTGATAAATATTGTATATAATAATTGAAATGTTTTTTATAGGCGATAGTTTTATCTATACACTATTGCAGATAAATGTAGCATGTTATTAGTATGGTGTTAGTTTATACGGAGCGCATTGTTTTAAACTAAAGTGCTTTCATTACATTCCTTTGTTGATTGACCTGGTATACAAAAGTTAATAATAAAATCTATTTTTTAATTGAAGGAGTTGAAATATGAAAATTAGTGTTGTTGGTACAGGGTATGTGGGACTAGTTACAGGTACTTGTTTTGCTGTAATGGGGAATACTGTTATCTGTGTTGATAGCGACAGTGAAAAAGTGGAAAAGCTAAAAAAGGGAATTATCCCAATCTATGAACCAGGCCTGGATGAACTTGTTATTGAAAATTACAAAAAGGGAAATCTGCAGTTTACCACCGATATAAAAGAAGCACTGGAAAAAACCAATGTGCTTTTTATTGCGGTGGGCACTCCTATGGGTGAGGATGGCAGTGCTGATTTACGTCATGTCCTTGATGTGGCCCAATCAATTGGAAAATATATGACACATGACATGATTGTGGTGGATAAATCAACAGTACCGGTTGGCACCGCAGAAAAGGTTAAGGCAACCATTTTAGAGGAGTTAAAAAAACGAAAAGCCTCCTTCAAAATAACAGTAGTGAGCAATCCTGAATTTTTAAAAGAAGGTGCTGCAGTTGAAGATTTTATGCGTCCTGACAGAGTCATCATTGGTACTGATGATGAAGAAGCACTTGCTATAATGAAAGAGCTGTATGCTCCATTTACGCACAGCCATGAGCGATTTATAGCCATGGATATACGCAGTGCTGAGATGACAAAGTATGCTGCAAATGCCATGTTGGCTACAAAGATAAGCTTTATGAATGAAATAGCCAATATATGCGAAAGAGTTGGGGCTGATGTCAACATGGTGCGTATTGGTATTGGCAGCGACCACAGAATTGGGTATAGCTTTATTTATCCGGGTGTTGGATATGGTGGATCCTGCTTTCCCAAGGACGTACAGGCATTAATTAAAACGGCCAAAGATTATGGGTATGAGCCAAAGATTATTACAGCTGTTGAAGAGGTAAATGCAAAACAGAAACTTTTGCTGGTCAACAAGGTTGTAAAGCGCTTTGGTGAGGATCTCTCTGGGAAGGTGTTTGCAATATGGGGACTTGCATTTAAGCCGGAAACCGATGATATGCGCGAGGCGGCAAGCATTACTATCATAAAGGAATTACTAAAAAGAAATGCAAAGGTTAAAGCCTATGATCCTAAAGCAACAGAGCAGGCAAAAGGGTTTTATCTTAAGGGATTACAGAATATAGAATATTGCGATAGTAAATATGACGCACTCAATGGTGCTGATGCATTGTTGCTTATTACAGAATGGAAGGAATTCCGAAGCCCGGATTTTGATGAGATCAAAAAGCGGCTTAAAAACCCTATTATTTTTGATGGAAGGAATCAGTACAACATCAAAAAATTAACAAAAGAAGGTTTTGAAATTTACCAGATAGGCGTTGGTCAAATTAAGTAGTTTTTATAAAGAAATATTACGCAGAGTACACAGAGGGGCTCTCCCATTTTTCTGTGTATACTCTGCGTACGCACGACGGTATTAAAAATAGTAGCGAGCTCCCAGGCCTCCGCGGATATCAAAATCAATATCGGGAATTATACGCAATGCAGGCACCAGTTCCAGAAATATGCCTATTGGAACTTTAGTAAAAGTGTATTCCAGTCCAAAAGGTATTCTTACATCGATTCTATTTTCTTCTTCATGTTCATCTCGTTTGTCTTTTTCCCAATTATGAAAACCGCCACCAACACCAATGTAAAATGCCAGTTCACTTACTGGGAAAACTCCGTGGAAGTGGTGCAAGTAATCTGCATATATGTAAAGATCATCGGCAGATTCACCAATGCCAAAGTCAATGGCATCGCTTTTACCCATAAAAATTTTAGCTGTTAAACCGGATGGGTCACCCAAAATAAAACCTGCACCAATAGTATTTGCAGCAACCAGCGGGGTGGTGAGCAGTGAAAGGATTATCACAGGTAACAGTAATTTTTGCATTGGTCCACCTCATTCAATGTCACATTAATTGTACGTGCTGCCTGATAGTAAATATTCAATAATTACATACGTCAATTCAATTTTTATTGCCATTTTATGGCTACATAAAATTTTTAGCATGATTTATCCAATGTAATATAATAATTAGATAGTAGTATATGTATGGATAAAAAGGGTACTATATACAATGATATATCCTGCAACGGATACATACATCAATAACGCTGCACAGGCTATACAAAAAGGGGAAGGTGTTGCATTCCCAACTGAAACGGTGTATGGTCTGGGCGCAAATGCCCTGAATGCTACTGCAGTAGCAAAAATTTTTGAAATTAAACAAAGGCCTTTTTTTGATCCACTTATTGTGCACGTAGATTCGCACGAAATGGTAAAAGAAGTGGTGGCCTCAGTTCCGGATATTGCTGCTCGGTGTATGGAAACTTTCTGGCCTGGTCCGTTAACGCTGGTACTTCCAAAGAAACATATTATACCTGAGATAGTTACTGCGGGATTGGATACAGTTGCGGTGAGGATGCCCAAACATCAAGTGGCACAAAAACTGATACAAAAAAGTGGCGTCCCAATAGCGGCACCAAGCGCAAACCCTTTTGGTTATTTGAGCCCAACCACTGCTGGTCATGTTGCCTCACAATTAGGAGATAAGGTTGCTATAATTCTTGATGGTGGACAATGCCCCATTGGAGTTGAATCAACAATTATCAAAGTTGATGGTGAATCAATCATTGTGCTGCGGCATGGCGGTGTGCCGGTTGAAGAAATTGAAGCCATTGCAGGAAGTGTAACTGTCACACGTTCGGTCATGGTGGAAGCACCAGGACAGTTGCCCTTCCATTATGCTCCCCACACAAAGATTGTGCTAATTAAAACTCTTGATAATGTACCTGATGACAGTTCATGCGGATTGCTTCTTTTTAAAAAAAGAAAGCTTCAATATAAAAATATACATATACTGTATCTATCAGATGATGGTGATATGCGGCAGGCTGCAGCCAACCTCTTTACATGCCTTCATGCACTTGATGCAATGAATCTGTCGGTGATTTATGCCGAGGAGGTGCCTCAGGTAGGATTGGGAAAGGCCATCATGGACAGATTACTAAAAGCAAAGGCGCGCCACAGTTGATTCTTTAGTATAGCTTTTTAGCGTGCAAATTTTGTTTGTCACAGTAACTGTCGCCAATAATATGATTGACATGCTATGGTTTTATAGCATATAAAAATTATACTATATGCAATGGAGCTGGTTCAGGCTCTATTGTATTGCACGTCAAGTCCGTAATGGCATACTCACAATCCTGTTTTAAAAGGAGTTGGAGCATGATACAATTTGATTTTAATTATTTTATGGATGAGCATATTGGAGCTGTCCATGGCATTTCAAAAGATGATATAAATGCACTTACCCCCAAATGTGATGCTGCACTCAAAAGAATGGATGATGAAAAGGCTAAAGGGTTGCTGGGTTTTTTGGAGCTGCCATTTGCCACAGATATTGTAAATGATATCCGCACATATAAAAATACAGTATCATGGTGTGATACGATAGCTCTTGTTGGCATTGGCGGGTCAGCATTGGGACCACAAGCGTTGAAAAATGCACTTGCAGATATCTATCTTAATGAATTGCCAGAAAAAAGCCGTGGGAAACGATGTAAAGCATATTTTTTTGACAATGTGGACCCCGGTGAGATGCAGTCGCTTTTGCAGATACTGAATATACCATCAACGCTGTTTTTAATAATATCAAAATCAGGAGGAACTACCGAAACCAATGCAAACTTTGCAATTGTGCTGGATGCAATAAAGAAACACACAAAAGATTACGCTAAACATATTGTAACAATAACAGATCCACAGAAGGGTGTATTGCGCCAGATTACACAAGAGGAAGGATTTGTTTCATTCCCTGTTCCGCCAAATGTTGGCGGTAGGTTTTCCGTACTGTCAGCGGTAGGGCTGGTGATTGCAGAATTTTTAGGCATTGACACGTTGAAGCTCTTGAAAGGTGCAGGTGATGTTGTTGAAAAATACTATGGGAGGGATGTTTGGCACAATGCTCCGCTTTTAAATGCAGCATTCCATTACCTATTTGATGTAAAAAAGAACAAGCGTATCAATGTGCTTATGCCCTATACGCGCAAGCTCTACCTTTTTGCTGATTGGTATAGGCAGTTGTGGGCTGAATCGCTAGGAAAGCGGTTTGATGTGCAGGGCAACGAGGTTATGGTTGGGCTTACTCCTGTTGCAGCGCTGGGGACAATTGATCAGCATTCACAGCTTCAGTTATATCTGGAAGGCCCAAATGACAAGGTTATTACTTTTCTTAAGCTAAAAGACTTTGGAACTGATATACTAATGCCTGAGTTTTACAAAGGCAAAGTAGAACTTGAGTATCTTTCGGGAAAAAGCCTTCGCAGGCTTAATGAATTTGAAGAGCAGGCTACTGAACTTGTATTAAAAGAAGCATCACGCCCCAATGCATCTATTATTCTTGAAAGGCTTGATGAAGAGACAATTGGCCAGTTGATCATGTTTCTTGAAATGCAGACAGCATATGCAGGATATCTGTATAATATAAATCCTTATGACCAGCCTGCAGTGGAACAGGGTAAACGGTTTACTTTTGGACTTTTAGACAGGCCTGGTTACCAGGAGTATAAAGACAACTTTGTGAAAGGCTATATAAAAAAAGAATCATATATACTGTGAAATTTTTTGACAATCATGAAGATTAAAACCCCGCTTTTTATTGTGTTTGAAGGAATAGATGGTGCAGGCAAATCCACTCAGGCAAATCTTTTATATGCGTACTGTAAAGGAAAAACTAACGCAGCTTTATTGCAGGAGCCAACAGATAGCCAGTATGGCAAAAAGCTTCGTGACATATTAAAAGGCAAAATTGCAGGAACCCGGCAGGAGCTTCTTTCATTATTTATTCAGGATAGGGCGTATGATGTTGAGCATAATATACGCCCATTATTGGAAAAAGGATATGTAGTGATAGTTGATAGATATTTTTATTCTACTGCGGCGTATCAAGCAGGGGATGATTTAAAACCAGTGGATATTGTGAGGATGAATATTGAAAAAGGTTTCCCGGTACCTGAGAGAGTATATTATATAGATATTGATCCCGTTTTAGCTTTGGAACGGATACATCAAAGGTCGGGCAACAACAAAGAGATATTTGACAAATTGCATGTTCTTGAAACGATAAGGAATAACTATTTATCGATAGCTGATAAAACCTTTGCATTCATTAATGGGAGTGGCCGTGGAGTTGAAGATATTTTTAAAGAAATACTAAATGATTTTACAAAACATTTTGTAACAGGATAAATAGACTTTGTATGAGGGTATTACGCCAATTAATTATTCAAGGGATAAATATTATTTTTCTTTCCTCTTTGCTGTGTATGGGGTGGACGCTTTATACAGCCCATATTGAGGGCAATCTTCTTGTTATCTTTATAGTGTTTTCTACTGTGATGGTATTCCCGCTGTATACCCATTACATTGAACGGTTGTATAAAAAGATCATTCCTCTTAAATATGAAGACCTATATATTCAGACAGTGGATAGTTTTTTGTCGCTGGAATCGTTTGATGACATTATTAAGGAAATATTTGATAAAGTGTTACAGTATATAGGTGTTAGATCAGGTCTTTTAATATTTTATTCACACAATACAGATGATTATACCATCTATTATCAGAAACAGCACAAACAGAAAATCATTCGCAAAGCCCATATTGATAAAAATAATATTATATTCAGAGTTATTCAATCCAGCGATGATATTCTGATAAAAAGCAAGATGGATCCTTCGTTGCATTTTCAAAGAACTATCATGTTTGAGATGGAAAAGCTAAATGGTGAAATTATAATTCCTATTTACTATCATAATATTTTTTTAGGACTTATGGTCATTGGCGAAATGAAAAGAAGAATAGCAAAACGGGATATTTTGATGCTAAAGGCCCTGGCGTCAAAGATTGCTACAGTTGCGGTGAATAGCTTTTTTGTGCATGAATTAATTAGAAGCAAGGAAATTGAAAAGGAGTACGAAATGGGGTATAAAGTGCTAAAACAGTTTATGCCTCCTGATACTGGTGTTATCCAGAATGTCCGATATACAATAGTAAAAAATAATTCCAGCGCAACTACATATTATTTTAATATTTATAGCCCTGATACATGGACTACATATATTGCAGTATGCCCATTGCAGTCAAAAATTTCATTATTATCGTTACAGATACCTGCAATCAGTGTATTATTACAGAGTTATTCACGGCTTGGTTTTGGACCAGACAATATTATAAAAAAAATAAATGAAGTATTAACTAAAAAAGAATTAATTGAAAATGATTTACCTTTGATAATAGTAAAGAAGAAAAAGAAACAATATTGTGTTAGTAGATCCCGGGACTGTGATATAAAGATATATTTTCAGAAAAAGAAAAGAATTTTTCATCTTGTTCTTAGTAATAAAGTGAATCAAATTAAAAATATTAATAAACTTATAATAACTGCAAAAGATTTGCCACAGATAGTAAAAGAAAGTTTGAACATTGAACACCTCGCATTGCCTGATGATTTTACTAAACATGAAGATAATTTTATTTTGATACTTCAAGAAATTGTATGAAAAAACAAATACTTATCTATAGTTTCAGTGTTATATACATTCTATTATTTATTATAACGGTTTTTGATGGTTATACAAATGCAACCTATTACCCTTTTGACAGGTTATTGGTTGGCAGCACATTTTATTATCGTTTGAAAGATAATCCGCAGGCGGCATTCAATTCAAAGTTGCTTAAATGCAACAAGCTGTCAGTAAAAGAAAATTTAAATTCAATAGCAGAGTGGGAATGTATTGTTGAAATCAATAATAAAAAAGTTACGCAGCGTTTTGCCAGTAATAATATTATTTCACGATGGCTGGTTTTGCTGCTCACATTTTCTTCAATACTTTTAGTTGTGTGGGCCATTGGTGTATATTATGCTCGCAAAGACATATTTGCTGATGTATTCATGTTGCTGGCAGCTGCAGTTGCTTTAAATTGTGTGGAATATATTGATCTGTTTTTTGTTCATAGATTGCATGCTATTTTCCCTCTTATCAGTTCAACAGTCCCTTTTTCACTGTTTACTATTGTGTATATGATGAATGACAGTATAGCAATGCAAAAAAAATTCTGGTACTGGGCAATAGGGATAATTGGTGTTACATTAAGCGCTCTATCGTTTTTCAATACACTACCCTTTGAAGTGATATTTAAGCTTTATGCTGTAATTATGATTGTGTTATTTATTGTGGCCATATTTTTTTTGCTTTTTAAAAATGACAACAGAGCAAAGTTTTTAATAAAAAGAAATATTGTAATAGCAGGGGGAATTATAGTAGGCGGAGTATTGCCATTTGCGGTTTTGCTCATTGGCACAATAATTGATATTAAAGCATATATTTTGTTGTCACTTTTTTGTACTGTAGCAATACCAGTGAGTGTAGGCAATGGACTTTTAGCAAACTATAGCTTAGGTTCGGTGGCAAATCTTCAAAAAAACAGTATATCTATGGTTGTGGACAGTATCATTGCTGTGGTCATATCTACTGGATTGTTTTACATTTATAATTTTTATTCCATATTGCTATCGCCCCCTATTATTATTGCCCTTTTTGTTGCAATTATGCTAGTCATCCTCCATATACGAATGCTTATTATACGCACACTTGATGATATAATATTTTTGAAAAATGATGAATATGCACTGTCTCTGCAGCGCATAGCCGAAATTATAGCCTGGCCAAAGGATCTAAAAGAAAAACTTGATGCAATTGAAAATGAACTAAAAACATTAATTAAAGTTAAAAGGATAAGTTATGCTATCATTGATGACTATCATTATAATGATGACAGGATAACTGTTATAAGTGATATTTCTGAACTTGCCACTTTCTTCAATAAAAGGAGAGAACCCATTACATCAGCAAGTTTTTTTTCCAGCAGAGACTATGAAAGAGCTGTTGAAAGATATATTTCAGAACATGGCATTGAAGCATGTATCCCGGTATATATAGATGGTTCACTGAAAGGGATTCTCTTTGTTCATAACAAAGGTGACTATTTTACAAGCATGGAACTTAATTTCCTTTCTATGCTTGCATTGCAGGTGCACCAGTTAATTATAAACAGCAAAGCATTGGCAGAATATATCAATTCCCGTAATTATGAGAAGGAGCTTGATCTTGCCTCATACATACAAGTGCGTCTTTTCCCAAAACAGCCTCCTAAAGATTGTGGTATACAGTTTTCAATATATTCAAGACCATATTTAAAAGTCACTGGTGACTACTACGATATAATTCCGGTGGATAAAAACAGAGTGGCAGTTGTTATTGCAGATATTTCAGGCCATGGTCTGTCAGCTGCAATGATTTTATCAGCAACCAGTGCTATCATTAACGGCATGTTAAAAGAGAAAAAAAGTATTGATAAAGTTGTTGCCGAATTAAATCATTTTCTCACAATCAGGTATTCAGGATTTGAGCTTATCACGTTGTTTATTGGTTTATATAATAAACAAACCAGATCTATGGAGTATATTAATGCAGGTCACTTAGCACCTTTAGTAATCTTGAATGATAACAAGCTATGTCATCTGGAAGGAAGGTCAAAAATACTGGGTGTTGACCCAATAACACGATATTACTCATCACGGTATTCGTTTAGCCCTGGTGATCAGATGTTTCTTTATACTGATGGATTAACAGACCTATATAATAGCAACAGTGATATAACCTTTGGCGAAGATTCATTGAAAATACTACTGAGTCAATCTTTTGGAAAATCTATTGAGGAGAAAATTCATGCTATTACAGAAGGAATTATGGTATTTGGTCAGGAATATATCAAAGATGACATTACTATTATTGGCATGCATTTTGATTAATACAATAGTTGCTGGAAAAGCTGTTGCCAATATTAAACAGCAAGCCAATGATGTGTTAATGCCGGGTGCTACAGTATCGATGCCGGGTATCCCATCATATAGTGTTATCAACCCTGTTTTTGCGGATATTAATGAAGCGTTCTCACTACAATACAGATACGCACACATAAATAAAGGTGATATTGGAATGCATTATGCCGCCACAACCATCTTTGGGTTTACATGCGCCTATAGTACTGTGGAGGCGCTGTTTAAAGATGAAAATGTTGTAAAGACAGAAGGCCATTCCTGGTATTTTGCTAAAGGTATAATGCTTTCTGACTGGCTAGGTGTGGGTGTAAGTTATAACAGGTATACTGTCGAAAGTGAACCTGTGAAATCGTGGGGATATAGCTTGCTTTTGTTTCCCTCTAGATTTCTTTCGTTTGGTATGGTTGTAGATCATGCAAATGAGCCTTCATTGAATCAGACTACAGTAAAGCAGCGCCAATGGTATTCTATTGGGATTAGACCATTTGGGAATGTTATATCATTGGCATGGGATATAAAACGGTACAGAGGGGAAAAATGGGATGATGTGTTGCACATGTTCACTCTTTCAGGTATAGTGTGGCATGACATTATGTATTCTGTTCAATATGATACAGATAAAAATATATTCTTTGCTATGGCTATCCCATTTGATATATCAACCAGAACTGGTGGCACATCAATGTATGACTTTGGCTATATGAATTTTGATAAACAAAAGGCTACAGCGTATACGTTTGGTATAACATTGACGGAAGAGCGTTTCAGGAATGCATTCAGTTCCAAGATGCGGTATTTGTCGATAGTTCTACGGGAAGAGGTCAAGGAGATAAAAGAAAAAGGAGTATTTGAGCCATCACGGGCATCATTTTTTGATATTGTACGCTCACTGCGTGAAGCAATGTATGATAAAAGCATTGCTGGGATAGTCATACAGATAGATGCACCAGCATTAAATTTTGCCCAGGCACAGGAGTTGAGAGAAGAAATCAAACGCTGTAAACAGAAAGGCAAACCGGTTTATTGTATACTTGCATCGATGGGC
This sequence comes from Spirochaetota bacterium, assembly GCA_026414805.1. NCBI lineage: Bacteria > Pseudomonadati > Spirochaetota > Spirochaetota bacterium. Next base: position 26,999 of record JAOAIH010000013.1, read on the forward strand.
AATTTAGAATACTATATTGCTTCGTCTGCTTCTACAATATTTTATGTTCCAAACCAGCCATTTGCCATTACAGGGCTTAAAGCTGAAGTGTATTTTTTCAAAGGGCTGCTTGATAAAGTGGGAGTGAAGTTTGAAGAAGTGAAAAAAGGGCAGTACAAGTCATTTGGCGAATCTTTTACACGTCAGCAGATGTCAGATGCTGCAAGGGAAAACATTATATCACTACTCAAAGACTTAAACCTGCAATTCATTAATGATATTGCAAAGGACAGGAATATTTCAGTAGGGGAAGTGGAGCAATGCATTGCAGCAGGAATGCTTACACCGCAGCAGGCAAAAGATAAAGGGTTTATAGATGAAATAGCAAGGCCATTTGATGTGATGCAGAGGCTTGGGGTTGAGCGATATGGGTTATCATACCTGGTTACATGCGAAAATTACATAGAAGAGAAGATGTTTGTATATGAGTGGGGCCAAAAGCCAAGGATAGCTGTTATCTATGTTGAGGGCAATATCATACGAGGTCAATCGAGGGAGGATGGAATCTTCCAGCCAACAATGATTGGGGACGTTAACTATCAGAAGTATCTTACAAAAGTATTTTCTGACAGGGATGTAAAGGCAGTTGTTATACGCATTAATTCTGGAGGTGGATCGGCAATAGCCTCTGATTTGATGTGGCATTCGCTTATGGCAATGAAAAAAAAGTATAAAAAGCCCGTGGTAATCTCATTTGGCAACATTGCTGCATCAGGTGGTTACTATATTGCTTGTACAAATGACACTGTTTTTACAAGCAAAGCAACCATTACAGGTTCAATTGGAGTGATTTTTGGCAAACTTAATTTGGAAGAGTTATACAATAAATTAGGAATCAATAAAGAAACAATCAAGATGAGTGAATTTGCTGACATATTTTCAGAGTCGCGCCCCTTTACCGAAAAGGAAAAACAGCTTATTCAAAAGAGTGTAGATTTTACGTATAATGAATTTATTAAGAAAGTAGAACTGGGGAGGAATATACCAGCCAGCACAATTCCGATGGTTGCTGAAGGTAAGGTCTTTACCGGTTCACAGGCTTTGCAGAATGGTCTTGCAGATAGGGAAGGTGGTCTTATTGCCGCGTTGTCCTATGCCGCTACGCTGGCAGGCATCAAAGGGGAATTCCAGGTGGAACAATTACCTCAAAAGGATATGGATTTACGAAAGATACTCAAAGGGACAAGCTTCCAGGCATCACTGTCAGGCATTCTGCAGTATGTACTGAATACAGTTATGTTTGAGTCGCTCTCTAACGAAGAAGTGTTGTTATTATATCCATATGATATAGTAATACAATAATATTTCACAATTTTTATCTACTTTTAATTCTTTGTTATTATCGCATTCTAAAAAGAAGGTTTTTGTGAAAATAAGAATATGTAAACTATTGTATTATGTACTGTTAATGGTATATGTAGTGTTATTTTCCTTTCCAGCCTATGCAAAACCCAAAGCAGGATTTGGCTTATTCAGAGGATATTCATCAGATGAAAATTATTTTGCATCCCTCATACGACAGCATTGCATAAATATTGCAGCATCGTTACAGATTTTTGATATACTAAACCCCGATAACCTTCTGCAACAGTTACAGCATTTGCCCTGTAAGGAGGAGCAATGCATAGTACAATTTGCACAACAGGCTGGTGTGCAGATTATTATTGGTGGCACAGTGGAGCGTGGTTCCAGAGGGTACACAATTACCATAAAAGCGTTTGGCTTTGACATGCCATATTATGGTACACAGATCTGTGATTATAAATCTAAAGTTGAAGTCAACATCCTTGACAGAGCTGACCGTGAAGCAAGCTATATTGCCGAAGAAATAGCATCACAGTTTATGGCCATGCTCTGTGAGAAGTACAGTGTACCCCTGATAGTGCACAACAACAGAGTTGTAAGTGACTATATCATTAATGGCAGGTATACATACTACACTGTACAGACTGTATATGAAGGATATTCAGTGCTTATTCCTGCCGGCAGTGTTGAAGTAAGTGACAATGTCATAAACGGTTCTGTGCCTGATGGCTGTGTTGTAGTGAAGGATTTCAGGAAAGAAGCTGCATATCTACAGCAGTTTTACTATGGTAGAAAGCGTGAAATTGTTTTCAAAAAAGGGCATGCGGAAGATAGCTGTACCCTCATGGCATTTACTGTACCAGCAAGTGCAACGATGCCTGTAATTGTGCCTCTCTTTGGTTACTATGCCAATGAGGACTACCACGGGCTTTTGTTATGGTCAGCTAATGTGCTGCCCTACGTTGGGGTACAGGTGTGGGGGTTTATGCACAGGCCTTCTGTTCTCAAACGTGAACATGAGGATATATCACGCCATTTGATGGCATCATATTACTTTGGGTGGTACATGCTTGTAGTTGGGGGGATGCCATCATTTGTAGATGCATTCTCGAATCAGTACCTTACACAGGCGCGCAGTTATAAGGGACAGGTACCAATCATGGGATCCACAACTACTGAAATATACCTTGCGCTGTTAGGTGGTGGAAGCGGATTGTTCTACAAAGGGCATCGAATGTGGGGCTATCTGTACTTTCACCTTACCAATATTTGCATGTATGGATTGCTGTATAATTATGCAAAACCAATGTGGTGGGATGAACAACATAACCGCTACACTACTGGTGCATCCAATACAAAAGCAGTGTATGTATATGCCGGGTTGCTATCGCTTATAAAAATTATGGAGATAGCTCATACATTGCATATACCCTATGAGCTATCGGTAACAGATGAAGGTAAATTTGTAAGAATCTTTCCTTTGTTAAAGATAAACCCCTATGAAAAGGTAGTAGGAATATCATGCGCTATGTATTTCTAATTGTATTTATAATGGTGTGCCAGCTGCCAGTATACGCAGATATGCCTGTTGATGTTGTTATAATTAACACAAGCATACAGACACCAATGATACAGGCATTGAGCAGCATAACAAAAGATGCAGTAAAAGAAGCATTTACTAGCTGCAGGCAGCTTGTCCCTGCTGATGTAGAAAGTTTCTACAGCATGACAGGTAGTCCGTCAGCTGGTGATATTACTGGCACAGCGCACCTGTACGGGGTGTCGCTTCTTGTGTACATGAGGGTCTTCCTTGTAGGTCCGGTGTATTACGGTGAGCTTTCATTTGTACCGCTTGATGATACAACCCCATTTAAAGAAGAAACTATAACAGTACAGGCTACTGTTGCTAAAAATATCCCCTTAAAAATTAAACGAGAAATTATCAGACGCCATACGGATGTACTACAGTGTACGGTAAAAATAAAAGTGGATGCCCACACTTACATTATTGATGCAGGACAGTGGCATGGGCTTGAGGTCAAAACATATACATTAAACAATGGGAAAAAGTGTGAAGTGAAAGTGCTGCATAGGTATAGTGCGTTGGTGCGGCTTGAAGATGAATATACAGTTGGTGATAAGCTGTCACTATCGTCAACTGTGAGCCGTAAAAAATTGCTTGATGCACTCACCTCAGCCATTCATGAAAATGTTGTGTACGAATATTCAGGCAAAAAATTGCTCAAAGGCGACAGTGACAGCAAGCGTGCAGTTGAGAGCTGTTGTATTGTTAATCCATTTGGCAATATTCTTCTTCCTGGGTATGGCGCATATCTTGCAACGCACTATCTGGGATTTACCCATTCTGAGCCAGACTGGTGGGGTGTGTATGCCGGTGCATTCACAGTGATTGGACAACTTTTACTTGTTCCGGCACTTGGCAACGGGAAAGTAAATTTTTTTCCGTGGATTAAAGATCATGATAAGACTGATGCCCTCTACCACCTACATTGGTATGTATGGGCAACGCTGCCGGTTACCTATACGGTTGCATTTTTTAATCAGCTTGCCTATGCATACCAAAAACAAAGGCTTCTGCCCCCATTTTTTGATGAAAGGAATGTAACTGCCCTACTTATTTCGGCGATAGTTCCGGGAGGAGGCCTTTTTTATAAAGGCCACAGGCTGTATGGATATGGGTACTGGCTATCAGAGTTTACACTTGGAGGATTGCTAGCATATAGCTTTCAGGATACATCAAAACGCTCACTGTGGGCTGGGATGATAGCGGGGATAAAACTGGTGGAGCTTTTCCACGCATGGATTGCATCGCCTGCATATACAGTCTATTCCTATGAGCTATCGCACACTACTGTCCCCATTAATATTGGGATAGGAGGCTTTAGCAGCGATGTGTGTTTTTATGCATATTTTTCCAAAAATTATTGAAGTGGCTACCATTTGTAATATAATTGATATACAAACTGTATGAAAGAAAGGAAAGCTATGTCTAGGAAGGCATTTTTAATATTAGAAGACGGAACTACATTCGAAGGCGTGGGCTTTGGATGGGATGGAGAAGCTATAGGCGAGGCTGTATTTAACACTTCTATGAGCGGATATCAGGAAGTGTTAACTGACCCATCGTACAGCGGGCAGATAGTTGCCATGACCTATCCTATGATTGGCAATTATGGCGTCAACGATGAGGATGTAGAATCATCAAGGGTTCAGGTGGCAGGTTTTGTTGTAAAGGAATACAGCAAACTGTATTCAAACCACAGAGCAACACGGTCGCTTCATGACTATCTGAAAGAATACAAGGTGCCGGGTATTGAATGTGTGGATACGCGTAAGCTGACACGCCACATTCGTGATAAAGGGGCGATGCGTGCAGGGATTTTCCCAGATAAAAAGGGAGCACTGGAAAAAGTGTTGGCTCACCCACAGATGGCAGGACTTGATTTGACTCGCAATGTCATGTGCAACAAACCGTACACGTTTGGACAGCATATCGATGCGGCACCTACCATTGCAGTCTTTGACTTTGGGGTTAAAACCAATATTTTGCGGCTTCTGAAAGCTGAGGGGTTTAATGTTATCGTGTATCCGGGCATAACGCCACTATCAGACGTATTGCAGAATAAACAAATAAAAGGAGTATTCTTATCTAATGGGCCAGGGGACCCTGATGCGGTTGACTATGCAAAAGTGCTGGTGAAAGATATTTTAAAAACAGGTATTCCATGTTTTGGTATATGCTTAGGGCATCAGCTGATAGCGCTGGGATTGGGAGCAAGGACATATAAACTTAAATTTGGCCATAGGGGTGCAAATCAGCCAGTGAAAAACCTTTTAAACGGGAAGGTAGAAATAACTTCTCAAAACCATGGGTTTGCAGTGGATTATGAATCAACTAAAAAACTTTCGGATATTGAAATTACTCACGTCAACTGCAACGATACTACTGTAGAAGGGTTGCGTCATAAAAAACTTCCAGTATTTTGCGTGCAGTATCATCCCGAAGCAAATCCTGGTCCGCATGATTCACGGTACCTGTTTAAAGATTTTTATACTATGGTGTCGCAGGCATAATTATAAAAATTTATTACAACAAACATCTGCTTAGGGCAGGTGTTTGGTATAAAGTAGTATATAATTTTTTTATAATGATTGTTGACAAATCACTGCCAAAAGGTAGCATTATTGATTCCCGCATAACTTTATGATTACACATAGCAGTTGATTATTAATTCATGTTTTTATACATTATGTACAGATATATTTATATATTTGTTATTGATAGAGGTTTCACCGTACTCAATGACAAGTATGCACGTAATGGATACGGAGGGATGGGTGCAAAAATCTAAATTTAAAATTTTGCTGGAGGAATTTCTGTGAGTGCAAAAGTACACAGCTGGAATGAGATTGCAATACATTCGGATAAAGAACCTCAATTAACAGAAAATGCGAAGATTGTCCTACAAAAGCGGTATTTAGCTAAAGATGAAGAGGGCAAATGCATAGAAACGCCCCGCCAGATGTTTGAGCGGATAGCAAAATATGTTGCTTCGGCTGATTTACTGTATGGAAAAGATTTACGTCATGTGAATCAGGTTGCAACCACATTTTATGAGATGATGGTTGATCTTCTGTTTATACCCAACAGCCCCACTTTAATGAATGCAGGAAGGCCTTTAGGGCAGCTTTCTGCGTGTTTTGTCCTGCCAGTGGAAGATTCAATGGATGGCATATTTGATGCAATTAAATACATGGCTTTGATTCATAAAAGCGGAGGAGGCACCGGTTTTTCGTTTTCGCGGTTGCGCCCTAAAAATGATGTAGTGCAGACAACAAAAGGTGTTTCAAGCGGCCCCGTATCATTTATGAATATCTTTAATGCAGCTACTGAAACCATAAAGCAGGGAGGCACCCGCCGTGGTGCTAATATGGCAATACTCCATGTAACCCATCCTGATATAATAGAATTCATACGTGCAAAGGAAAATAATGATGCATTGACCAATTTTAACTGTTCGGTAGCAGTAAGCGATGCGTTCATGAAAGCAGTTGAGGATGATGATGAATATGAACTTGTAAATCCTCGCAATGGCAAGCCTGCCGGAAAGCTCAAAGCCCGCGAAGTATTTGATCTTATTGTACAGATGGCATGGAAAAATGGTGAGCCGGGATTAGTATTTATTGACAGAATAAATGAAAAGAATGTGTTAAAGAAAGTTGGTCTGATAGAGAGCACCAATCCCTGTGGGGAACAGCCATTGCTTCCATACGAATCATGCAATCTTGGTTCCATTAACCTGGCCAGGTGTATTGTATATAATGGATCCACTGTAGCAGTTGATTATGAATTGTTAAAGGATATAACCTATAAGGCAGTGCATTTCCTTGACAATGTTATTGATGTCAACAAGTACCCGTTGCCAATGATTGAGGAAAATACAAAAGCAAATCGAAAAATTGGGCTTGGTGTTATGGGTTTTGCAGACATGCTCATTGCGATAGGTGTGCCGTATAATTCTGAAGCGGCCTTAAGTATTGCAAGAAATGTCATGGCAACTATTCAGGAAGCATCAAAAGATGCTTCACGTGCTCTGGCAAAAGAGCGCGGTGCATTCCCAAATTTTCCACTGTCTGAATATGCTGAAAAAGGCCAAGAGCCTTTGCGCAATGCAACTACAACAACAATAGCACCAACGGGCACCATAAGCATTATAGCCGGCACATCTAGCGGGATTGAGCCCATCTTTGCCCTTGCCTATGTACGCAACGTGCTGGATAATAACAAGCTTGTTGAATCACATCCACTGTTTGTAGACTACTGTAAACAAAAGGGCATTTACAGTGACAAGCTTATGCAGAAAGTTGCAAAAACGGGTTCAATAGCTCATATTGAAGAATTGCCAGACGATGTCAAGGCATTGTTTGTTACCGCTCATGACATAGCTCCTCATTGGCATGTGCGCATACAGGCAGCATTTCAGGAGTTTGTGGACAATGCTGTTTCAAAGACTGTAAATTTTCCAAATTCAGCAACTGTCAATGATATTGCAACTGTGTACAAATTGGCGTACCAGTTAGGGTGTAAAGGTATAACGGTATATAGAGATGGCTCGCGCGAGTCACAGGTGTTGCAGGTTCAAAGGGATGAAAAAGAAAAGCGTCCAGTAGTAAAAATACAGCCACGCCCGCGAAAAGAAGTAACCTGGGGGAAAACATTGAAAATGAACACAGGCTGCGGTTCGTTGTATGTAACTATTAACGAAGATGAACAGGGATTGTTTGAGGTTTTTGCCACCATGGGGAAAGCAGGGGGGTGTGCTGCAAGTCAAGCGGAAGCAGTAAGCAGGTTGATATCGCTTGCGCTTCGTTCGGGCATTGAACCACAGCAGATTATTAAGCAACTTAAAGGAGTGCGCTGTCCAAACCAAGCATGGGTCAAAGGGGGCAGGATCTATTCCTGTGCCGATGCAATTGCCAAAGCTATGGAGCGATATATACAACCTGACGCTCTTCAGGCTGACAATGTAGATGACATGAATAAAAATATAGCCGAAACAAATGGCAAGGGAGCGGACACCGTCATGGTTGGTGTGTGCCCTGAATGCCATGGGCCGCTGGAATTTGAAGGAGGCTGCTCAGTATGCCGAATATGTGGTTTTTCACGGTGCGGATAGTGCATGTTTCAGGTGTATTTTACTTTTGACATTGACAGGGAATTGGCTGCCAAACTGGAAGCGCATGCCCAAAGCATTTCCATATTGTATGATAAAAAAGCCATTATCGCACTTTTTAATTCAGAAGACGAAATACCTGTGTTTGCACGTGATTACATTCTCTCTGTAAATACACTTGATGAAGAAATATGGAAATATCGCTATTTAGATTCATTCAATGGTATAGCAGTCACATCATCAGTGTTTATTTATCCTGCAACAAAAGCAAATGTGTGCGATAGCTCATACAAATATTGCATTGCAATTAACCCAAAAGATGCCTTTGGGGATGGAACACATCCTACTACACGCATGTGCATTCAGTCATTGGAAATGATTGCCAAAGCTATCGCCCCTGAGCTTTGTGCAACATATACAGTATGTGATGTAGGGACAGGTACTGGCATCATAGCTATTGCAGCTGAGCTTTTTGGATTTGGCAGTATTGATGCGTGTGACATTGACCCTGTGGCAATTGAACGCGCAAAAGAAAATGCTGCCTACAATGGATGTAAAAACATTAATTTTTTTGTAAAAGATATTGCAGATATGCAAAATACAAAACAGTATAAAATTGTTGTTGCAAATTTATTGTCAGATATTATTGAGAAAAATGCGGATGTAATTGTGTCTTTGGTTGAAAAAGGTGGTACGTTAATTGTCAGCGGTATACATGACCGCTGGGCAAAAACCGTGCGTAAATTGCTTGCAACATATTGCAAGCTTGTAGATGATACTATCATGGACCAGTGGCATTGCATGGTATTTAATAAATAAAAGCGATAGCTCATAACAAATGAATCCCCAGGAAATATATCCCGGCATTTTCAGAGTTGTACAGCACAGATCACGGAAAATAGCTCCTCCGGTGAATGTATATATTATTGCAGGTGAAGAAGGATTAATATTTGATGCAGGATATGGTGATGACACTTCAATACGCTTGATGGGTGAAGCAATTAATTTTGTGCAGAATAAAAATCCCAAGTGGCACATCTCAAACGTAATACCAAGTCATTCACATCCTGATCATTTTTCGGGGCTAAAGCAAATACAGAGTCACTACAATATTAAGGTTATGCTTACAGGAGAGATGGCAAAGGTTTTAACTGATGTACGAGCGTACCATGAGTCGTACAGATTGAGCACCGTGCAGCAGTACCGTTATGCCACACTATCCCAGCGAATATCCCAACTGCCACTACAGCTTGTATTCAGAAGCATGTACAAAAGGGTATATGGCATTTCATTTCTTCAATCGTATGATAGCACAGTGGTGCCAGGCCAAACTATATCGGTAAATGGCTATACCTTTACTGTACTACATGGCCCAGGGCATTGCAATGACCATATCATGTTGTATGAAAAACAGGAGGGCATTTTATTTGCTGGAGACAATATTTTACGAAGCATTTATACCTGGCTTGGTCCTCCCCGTTCAGACCTTGCAGAATATTACGCTACTCTTGAAGCATGTTGCAATCTGCCAAATTTAAAACTCATATTAACTGCTCATGGCAGCCCAATAAATAATCCCAAAGAAAGAATAAAAGAAATAATAGAATACCGAAAACTCAGGACAAAGCAAGTATTTTCAATTGTTGCCAATGAAGAAAATGGAATTACATTTAATAAGCTTTTGAATATTATTTATCCGCGCTCTGTTGAGCGCCGATGGCTGGCAAAAGGGTGGATTATTGTTACAATAGAATATCTGTTGCAAAAAAATGCCCTCAGATTTGAGGGCAAAAGAATTAAGGCCAACAAGTTTGATATACACAAACTGTAAAAAAGGAGCAAATGTTCCTATCGAGCAATCAATAGCTTTTTCCCTGTTAAAAATTCAAAGGCATCCTGTGCAGTTTGTTCAGGAATTTCTTCCATAGGTATATGTCCTACTCCTTCATAAACTTTGAAGACAGCATTTGGCAGGTCTTTTTGCCATTTTGGAAATTCTGTTGTATAGGGGATCCAGGTATCCTTTGTTCCCCACATTACCATAATTGGACATTTAATAGCAGTAAGCCCTCTGGATAGATCCTGCTTTTTGGAATACTCCTTCATTACCATGAATACATCTATCCATGCTCTTCTGTTTCCTTCTTTTTGCGATAGCTCAAAATATCGGTCCACTACTGCATCAGTAACTTTTGTCTGATCGCCGTAAACTTCGTGTACAGCTTTATTTATAAAATATCGAGGCATGCCAATTCGTGCGAAAGGTCGTACAAATATATTTGTAGAAAATTTTAACAGCCATGGCATATCCTGAGGATATCCAACAGAATCAATCAGGATAAGTTTTTCAACTTTATCGGGATGAGCTACTGCAAATTTCCATGCTATAAAACCCCCAAGGGAGTTTCCTGCTATTGAAAGCTTTTTAATGCCTATCTCTTCGATAGCTTTATTAAGAAGTTCCACACTATATTCTGGGGTATAGTTTTTGGATGGGATTTGGCCTGATAATCCAAAACCGGGTATGTCAAATCGGATAATCCTGAAATGTTCTTTCAATAATGACACCCATCCATCCCAGGTATGCAAAGATGAGCAGACTCCATGAATAAGCAATAATACCGGTTTATCTTTTTTTCCTTCATCTCTGATATGAATGGTTGTCCCATCAATTATAATAAAACGCGATGATTCATTGGCGTATTTAGGTTTCAGATCATCAAGGGGAATATTTCTCATACCCAGTGATGAGCAGCTTACTGTTAGAGTAAATACCATAAATAACATAATAAGTCGTGTGAAAGTGTTCATGAAATACCTCCATAGGAAAATACACAGTAATGTGATGCCTGTAAATGATATTCAAAAATAACAATTGTTATTAAAGAATCCTTTTAATTCTAAATTGAGTTCCTTATATAAAAGGGTTACTGATAATCTTTTGTATACAATATGTAATAAATGTTTGGTTTGAATTTATGGTTCAAACCAGATACTATCTCTATAGATAAATAGGAAAAAATAGAGTAAGTAAAAATACTGACAAGTCGGTACTTTTGTCAACAAATATTTTATAACCTATAGCAGTGTTGATAAGAATTTTTAATATATTGAAATGATGATTATAAAAAATTTTTCAATTGTTAGTTTTCTATAAAGATGTAAGGTAGTGAGAATAGAGAATATAAAATTTATGATTTTAATACAAAAACTATATTTAAGTTGTCTTTTTACTATTGCATGTCATGTGTTATATTGTTTTCGAAATTTACTCGGTAGCAGTGATAAAATTTTTATGTCACACATAAAAAATTAATAGTAATGCTTGACTTTTTCTTATAAAGATATTTTATTATATAACGAAGAGTAAGTTTTAGGTTATTTACAACTCTAAATTCTTACTATTCTAGCCGCAAGGAATCTTGCGGAAAGTCAGTTTGGTACTAGATGTACCACAAGTAAGGGTAAAGGTTATCCAGAAAAGAAAGAGGGTGAAATTCCTTCAAATTTCATCCTCTTTCTTTTTTATCACTCTACCTAAAATACTGTTGAAATGTATGGAAGAATATTTTATTTCTGTTAAGGTTATACCAAAATCATCAAAAAACAGTGTACAGTTTGAAGATGGTATTTTACGAGTGCACCTGAATGCACCACCTGTTGATGGAAAAGCAAATAAAGCACTAATACAGCTATTAGCCCATGTGCTTGGAGTTCCAAAATCCTCTGTAGAAATAATACGTGGTGAAAAAGGCAGGAATAAACAGATTAAAATTAAAGGCTTAAATGATGTTGCTTTGAAACAAAAACTTGATGATTATAATAGCAAATAATTTTTACTTTGTGTTCTTAAATACAAATGCACAAACAGAATATGAAACCGAGAACTTCTATGTTGCTGATATTGATAGCAGATGATGTGCATATTCATAGAATAATTTGTTAGGATTGCTATCATGGTGAGATTTTTATTTTACGTTAATCTCTTACTGGTAATTATAATTCTACAATCATGTGCATCAGAGAATGAGTCTATTAAAGAAGGGTGCATAAATAAAAATACATTGCAAGTAGTAGTTTTCATTCCTCAAAGTTCATTGCCGCAGGGGAAAAAAGATAAAGATATCATAGTAAAAGAAGCATTGAAAATTTCAGACAAGCGTTGCGAAGCCATCATCACGGGTGCATTGACCATGAACAATAAAACATTTGAATCACGTGATGCGTATGTTGTGTCATGGAAGATTGGTTTGATTCACAAGAAGCCCAATGGACATGTTGTCCAGGTGGATTATACATTACGTGATGAGATTGCTTCATTACTCCATTGTAAGTAGCATTGATGTATGCAATTTAAAACATTGATAACAGACGATGCAACTATCACAATTTTTGATGAAAGCTATAACGAAGCAATGCATTCGCTTTCTGGTGCCTATCAAGAAGCTGTCTTTATGCATGTTATTCCTTCAAAGGTATTAGAGAAACACGGTCAAGTACATGTGCTTGATATAGGGTTTGGCCTGGGCTACAATGTGCTTGCGTTATGTTATGAAGCCAAAAAACAAAATCGTGATGTTTTCTATTCAATCACCTCATTAGAAAAGAATAAATATATGGTAGAAGCAATGGAATGCGTACATTTCAATGATGATAGAGATAAAGTATATGAACTGTTGAAGCATTCAGCGCGTGGCAATAAAATCATTACTGATTATTTTAGTCATAGTGTACTGTATGGGGATGCCCGACAGTTACTATCGCTTTTGCCTGAAAACAGTATTGATGCTGTCTTTCACGATCCCTTTTCCCCTTACAAGAATCCTGAGTTGTGGAGTGTAGATTTTTTTAAAAAGCTTTTTGATGTATGCAAGGATGAGTGCATCGTTACAACATATTCAGCAGCAGTACATGTGAGGGTAGCAATGAAAAAGGGAGGTTTTATTGTTGGGAAGGGTCCTCAGGTGGGCAGAAAAAAAGAAGGGACTGTGGCAACCAAAAGAAATAATGCCGTTACTCCTCTTGGTGAAGAATATTTTGCATTGTTGAAAAATGATCCCAAGGCCATACCCTTTACTGATCCTGGTTTATGCACTACAACAGAAGAAATACGAGAGCGTCGTAGACTAAAAATGCTACAAGTTAAAAGAGGTCTTCAAGCTCCTTGATAACTGATGAGCCGTTTTGTTTCTTTTCTTCCTGCAGTGTACTATGAGCATCTTTTTTTTGAGAACCAATGCCTAGTGGCGTTTCGCCTTCTTTGAACTCAATATCTCCCGAAAGATCACCTTCGGAAAGTCGGTATGATAATGCACTTGCGTAAAAGTATGCCAGGTGGATTGCCTCATACACTTTTTTATTTTGGAGAATGTGCACTGATTCAACATTGATGTCAAATTCAAGAAAATCCTGCGGATTTTCAATTATTTTATTTTCCTCATCCATATCGTGAATGAGGATATCTAGTTGGGTAGCAATCTTATCCATGATAGCTTTTGTTGTCATTCGCATGTTTTTTGATTCAACTTTTTTCTTTTTTTCCAGCTGTGTGAGGCGCTTTGTGTATTCAATATACTGTGCATTGTTCAGTGGCTTTTCAGCGCGTATCCGCTCATAGGTTTCAAGGACATGCATGTATTCTTCAAAGCTTTCGGTTACCTTACGTAATTCATTGTAGCAATCAGTGAGCCTGTTTTTATAATCTATTTTGCCTGCATCAGTGAATTGAATATTATATTTGATTTTGTTTGTGGTGAGTATAATGGAAAATTCATCATCAAACTTTTTAAAGAGGGCATACGTAATCAAGGCCTTGTCTGCTGGGTTTACTTGAACATACGAATCTTTTGGGAATAATGCTACTATATCGTTGGTGCTCAAATTCATTAGCGAAAGCCCTTTGAGAATATGTTGGGGAATTTGAGGTTGTTCTTCTTGCTCCTTGGGGATTTGTTCTTCTGCCTTTTCAGCAGGCTTTGATGCTTTGCGTTTGCCAGGCAAATCGCTGTCACTTATTTGTAAGATAGTCCGTATGTAAGGGCTTGTAATATCAATATAGACATTGTAGTAGTGACAAAATATACTATGGAGCCTTGGCAGAAATTTATAAAAAGTAATATACAGGCTGTTACGAATGTATTTTCTTTTTTCATAGTGTGTAGATTTTTGCTTTTCTAACGATGCCTGTATTTCCAGCGCATTGTTGTAAGCCAGTTCAATTAATTCAATGTAGGGATAAAGGATATAGAGGCTTTTATACATGGACATAAGGTGGTTTTTGAGTTTTTGCATGCTCACCATACTGGTTGACTGGTACAGAGCTTCGATTTCATTAAAACGTGTCCTATCAAAGATGTTTGAAATCATTACAATAAGTTCATAATAAAGGGGATTAATCTGGTCAAGTTTGGATATTATTTGCTTGCTGTGCTGCGGGTTGAATATGTGAAAATACTGTACCTGGAACTGAAGAAGGGCTGTTTTATAGCTATGGATAAGATTTTCCATAAATCGGGGTTTAAAGAATTCTGCAGATAAACCGGATACCCCAAGTAAAAACAACCGCACGCGGATAAACAGTTTGGATAGTTTTTTTTGCAGCCACGTTTCAAACATTTCATCTGATTGTATTTTTGGCTGCTTTGGTTCTTTTGGAACTGTTCTTTGTGGTGTTTGTGATACTGTTCTAACTGCAGGCTTTACAATTTTTGTTTGCCGTATGGATGGCTTTTCGCGCTCCTCAATAACTTTGCCACCCGCTTGAACAAATTTTTCAAACATTTTTTTGCGGGTTTTTTCATCAAGTTCGTCAACTTTGATATTTTCTTTTGTTTTATCTATCTTTTTCATTATACTTCTCTTTGTTTTTAATATATATACACAATATAATGTATGTCAACAATATTTAATTTAAGAAAATAACTTGCAAAAATCTGAATAGGTATAAAATATGTGAGCACAAGTAATGTTGGTAGTATATGATTACCTTTCAGATTCAGACAACTCGAAAAGAAGAGTTTATTGATATAACTGCAAAAGTTACTGATGCGGTTATAAAATCAAATATTTCAAATGGCATCTGTTGTGTGTATGTACCGCATACCACTGCGGCTATCACCATTAATGAAAATGCGGATCCAACTGTACCAAAAGACATTCTTATGGGATTGTCGCACCTTAAACTTGAATCGTTGCATTTTGCTCACCTTGAAGGCAATTCGCCAGCTCATATCAAGTCTTCAATAATTGGTTGCTCCATAGCTATCATTGTAGAAAATAAACGTTTGCAACTGGGCACCTGGCAGGGAATATTTTTCTGTGAATTTGATGGACCACGCACACGGAAGGTGATAGTTCAGTGTGTGGGAACATAACAGTGTAATTTTTTGTTTTTGACAAATTTTGCACTAAACTTTTATGTATGAATACATAGTCTATATGGTAAATGGCATTACACCATTCAAAGTATGGTTTCTTAATGAACTATCCTTATAGAAAAACAATATTATATTGAGGTGAACAATGAATTATTTTACGGGTACCCAGGATTATGTTCTATCACAGGAACTTAAAGATAATGTGAATGTGGCGATAGCATTAGGGCGCCCACTGCTTGTTAAAGGTGAACCGGGCACAGGAAAAACATTGCTTGCACATTCTATTGCCAAAGGCCTTGGGAAAAGGCTTTTGGTGTGGAATATTAAATCCACAACTAAAGCGCAGGAGGGCTTATACGTATACGATACCGTGCAGCGACTGAACGATGCACGGTTTGGCGACAAAGATGTTTCCAATATAAAACAGTATATTAAGCTTGGTAAATTGGGAGAGGCTTTTGCCTCAGAAGACCAGGTAGTACTGTTAATTGATGAAATAGATAAAGCCGACATTGAGTTCCCTAATGACCTGTTACATGAGCTTGACATCATGAATTTTTATATACCTGAAACAGGCGAAACTATAACAGCAAAACACCGCCCCATCGTTATTATTACATCCAATAGCGAAAAAGAATTACCCGATCCGTTCTTGCGGCGGTGTGTGTTTCACTATATAGCTTTCCCTGATGAGGAGCTCATGGAAAAGATTGTGAGAGTACATTTCCCTGATATTGAAAAGAAGCTCTTACGTGAGTGCCTCAAAAAGTTTTACTGGATACGACAATTTGACATGCTACGGAAAAAACCCTCAACCAGCGAACTGATTGACTGGATTCAGGCGCTTATTGTGGGAGGTGTGCCTATTAAAAAGATTGAAGACGAATTGCCCTTTATTGGAACTCTTTTGAAAAAGAAAGAAGACATTGATGTAGTTGTCAATTCTGGTAAAACGCATTACGCATATAATAGCAGTGTAAGGACACGCGATGTTTATTAATTTTTTCTTTAATCTCAAAGCACATGGTGTGCCGGTATCACTTCATGAGTGGATAGCACTGCATGAGGCTCTTGCGTTGAATCTGAATGATACCAGCCTCACAAAGTTTTATTATATGGCACGTGCCATTCTTGTGAAAAATGAAGTATTTTACGATAGATACGATATCGCCTTCCTTGATACATTTAAAGATATTGAAACAACTGATGAGCTGCTTGAACAGATTTTAGAAGGCCTTAAGAAAGTTAAAGAACTTCATCTCACCGAGGAGGAAAAGCGTGAGATACAAAAGCTGAATTTAGATGAAGTGCTACGAAATTTTGAGGAGCAGCTGCGTCAGGGGCATTATAAAAATCATGTTGGTGGCAATAAAGCTATTGGCACTGGTGGCCGCTCCACGCAGGGTGCCTGGGGATATAATCCTGCAGGCATTAGAATAGGACAGGGTGTTTCTCGAAACAAGAGTGCTGTACAGATAGCTGAAAAACGCCAATTTAAAAATTACTCAAATCAGGTGGTGCTTGATACCCGGCAGATGCGCGTGGCGTTATCACACCTGCGTTCGCTTCTGCCTATCGGCCCTGAAGAAAAGCTTGATGTTGAGAAGACGGTAGATGCCACAAGCCGCAATGCAGGTGAGCTTGAGCTTATATGGAAAAAGAAAGAGAAAAAGGCTTCAAAGCTTATATTATTGATGGATGTAGGTGGTTCTATGACGCCGTACGCACGGCTTGTTGAACGGCTTTTTTCTGCTGCTTCATCGCAAATAAGCAAGCTGAAATATTACTATTTTCATAATTGTATATATCAGGACTTATGGAAAGATATTGAGCGCTCAGAGTCAATCAGTACAGCTGACTTTTTGAAAAATGCAGATAAGGATTATAAGCTCATCATCGTTGGGGATGCTGAAATGGCACCCTCAGAGCTTACCTGGGTCAATGGAGCTATCGACTACTGGTACCATAACGATATACCCGGGATTGTGTGGTTACAGCGAATACGCGAAACTTTTACTCATTCAATATGGCTTAATCCCATTCCCAAACGTTCATGGGATTATATACAGACAACACGTATGATTAAAAATATCTTTCCAATGTTTGAGCTTACATTGGAAGGTCTTGATGAAGGCATTAAGCAACTGGTGTCAGGCAGGGCACAACAAAAGGTAAGGTAAAAATATAGATACTTGTACTGCCTGCACAATGTCGGGCGGTATATCTGTTGGTGCTATCGTAATGTTTTTTGCAATTCAAGTTTGGCGACAGCTCTTTCACGATACTCCCGTGCTTTTTGATGCTCAGGATCTACTAGCAGTACTTTATCCCATTCGGCAATGGCCGCTTCAAAATTATCCTGTTCGTAATAAGTAATCCCATTCTGATAATATGTATTTATGTTGGCTTCTAATTTTGATTTAATAACTGATAAATAACTAGTAGTGTTACGATACCCCGGCTCTTCATTGTCCACTCTTTTAAACAGCCGATAGGCAGTTATCAGGTCCCCTTTGGTATATGCTTTTTCGCCATTAACATACATTTCATTGATGGTTTCCATCCTGTATATTTCTTTTAATATATCTTTTGCTTTTTCATCCCATGGATTTACTTTCAACGCTTTATTGCAGTAGGTCTTTGCTTCTTCAAATTTATTCTTTTTCCTGGCATCTAGAGCTTTAGAAGTATAAGGGTATGAAGCATTTTCAAGTTGATTTTTAATCCTGGTCTTCAATGCTGCTAATTCCAAACTTTCGGGATTGTACAATCCTGCATTAAGTGTACTCTGGTATGCGGCAATGTATTGTTTCTTATCAAATTGTTTTTTAGCAGTTGTGAAGTGATAATCGTATTTCTTTTTGGCATAATTTGAATTGCGTATGCTTGTAATCTGTGATTTAACGTCTTTATAGTTGGGATCACGTTTTTCGGCTTCTAGAAATTGTAAAAGTGCATTCTCCAGGTCGCCTTTGCGCTTATAATTCATGCCTGCATCATAATATTTTTGAGCTCTTTTCTGCAACGCTTCTGTAGTAATAATCAAATACTGGCGTGCCCCGCTATGTTCAGGGTCAATGGACAGTACCGTTTCAAAGCGCTCCTTTGCCTGTTTATAGTCCCCTTTTTTATATAATTGGATACCTTCCTGGTAGTTTTCATTCATTTTT
Organism: Spirochaetota bacterium; assembly: GCA_026414805.1. Classification (NCBI taxonomy): domain Bacteria; kingdom Pseudomonadati; phylum Spirochaetota; species Spirochaetota bacterium. The sequence goes on from JAOAIH010000013.1 coordinate 45,584, forward strand.
TTCTTTTGCTGCTGGTATATTGTGGCACAACCAAAATTTGCAACCAATGAAAAGATAAGAATGAGAATATGTATTTTTATCGTAGATTTCCCCATATCCTGCTCCTTATTCTCATTTTTGTTACAAATTATATAATACTACCGGTCAAATCAACAATTTATTAAAATATTTTTATATTGACAATGATATTGCATGAAGGTTTTGTTTTAAGAAGATTGATTGCAGTAAATTAATTAACAAAAGATGGTGCCTTTGACCTGGAATGATTTTAGGTAAATTCTACTTTTTACAGGAGAGTTAATTTATACAATGATTCACAGCGATAATGTTGTAGAAGCACGAGATGTAGTAAAAACCTTCACAATGAAGAAAGGTTTTTTTGGTAAAAAAACTGTGATAAGAGCTGTGGATGGAGTTAGTTTATCCATTCCAAAGGGGAATACGTATGGACTAGTTGGCGAAAGTGGATGTGGAAAAACAACACTGGCACGTACGCTACTTCGCCTTATTGAACCTGATAGTGGGCAAATTATAATTTTACATACACCACTGCATACATTATCAAAAGATACACTGCGGCGGTTCAGAAAAAACATGCAGATTGTCTTTCAGGATCCCTATGGGTCGCTCAATCCCAGGATGACAGTAGAAAAGATAATATCCGAATCCCTCCGCATTCATGAAAATCTTTCAAAGGAGGAGGTAAAAGAAAAAACGTATGCACTATTGAGTATGGTTGGGTTGGATGCAAGTCATGCTGCACGGTATCCTCATGAATTCAGTGGTGGCCAGCGGCAGCGAATTTGTATAGCCAGGGCACTTGCAGTGAGTCCATCCTTTGTTGTGCTTGATGAGCCTATATCAGCGCTTGATGTATCTATTCAGGGGCAAATATTAAATTTACTAGCTGATATACAGGATACATTAGGTGTTGCATATCTATTTGTAGCGCATAATTTAGCTGTGGTAAAACATGTTAGCACTATGGTAGGGGTTATGTATCTTGGGAAAATTGTTGAGGAAAATTTTTCAAATGCATTATATAAAAAACCACTTCATCCGTATACAAAAAGTTTGATTGCTTCAATCCCGGATATAAAACCTGCCAAGCATGCATTTCAGGTTGTAAAGGGCGAGATCCCTTCTCCAGAAAATCCCCCTCAAGGGTGCCATTTCCATCCACGATGCCAGTATGCTATGCCACTATGCAGGGAAGCATATCCGGCCACAGTCACTGTAAATGGAGCAAAGGTTGCATGTTTTCTCTACCATTGAGGATAGCAATAATAATTTTAGTTTGTGGTAGTTTTTGCCTGGCTTTGGATGAATTTGCAGTAACTGTCGCCCAAAAACCAAAATATACCATTTATGAAAAGGATGGTGTACTCTTTTGTTCGGGTGATACACAAGTAGCAGTGCAAAATAATAAAGGTGCAGAAAAGCTTGTAATAAATGATCTGGACTCTGCAATAGAAATATTCAAAGAAGGCCTGCAACATGCTCCGCTGTTTTATCCTTTTTTGTATAATATTGGAATTGCCTTTATGCGTAAAAGGGAGTATGATGCCGCCCATGTATATTTTGAAAAAGCTATGCACGTTGTGCCAGAAAATCCAAAAATATATATATTGATGGGAGAGCTTTATGCATTAACAGGAAGAGAAGGCGATGGACTTATACTATTCAGAAAAGCGTTGCAGATTAACCGAAAGGAGTTAGTAGCAATAATAAAAATAGGGAATATCTATGTTGATCGTAATCAGCTTGAATTAGCTCAGCGTTATTATGATGCTGCATTAAAAATTAATCCACAGTACCCTGATGCAGTCATTGGCTTTGCAAAAATCCATTTTAAAAAAGGTGAATATTATAAAGCCTTAGTCTGGCTCAAATCAATAGATGTGGCAAAAACACAGTATGATAAAGCATATCATTATTATTTTGCCGAAAGCTCATTCAAGTTAAAAGACTATAAAACAGCATATGAACAATATGCAAAATTACTGCAGTATAAAGATGATGTTTTTTTTCTTTCTCATTCGTATGCGTTAATAGAGCATAAGATGAATCTTTCACGCCAGTTTGCTGAACTGGAAATGGAATAAAAGGATACACTTGTTGTGTGTTGACATTTTACTTCATGATAAAGTTTGATATTTCCAAAAAAATCTTTTTCTTCAAATTTTCAAGCATTCGTGCAACCTGTGTATTGAGTTCCCTGTCTGTGCTTCTTTTCTGTATTAACTTATTAATTTCGTTGATTTCATTGTGCAGAATTCCGTTAAGTTTTTCAAGAGTAGCAAGATATTCAGCAGAGCCCTGTGACTGTAAATGAAGTTTCCTCTTTTTTATTTCATCAAGCAACTCGCGTTCTTTTTCTTTTTTTGTGGTTTCGTTCAGCATAATTTGGTCAAGTGTTTGCTGGGCTTCAATGATGGAATTGATTTTATTTGATATATAGTACAGAGCAGTATGAGGAGGATTTGCAAATATATGTGGCAGATGAGTACAGGTAAATTCCTGATGTATTGCGTTGTAAAGATTTTCATCTATTATAGCATAGTTGTATAAAATATCATCAGTGTATTTTTCATCTGCTACCAGCAGAATATCCTGCCCTGCATGGATTGTCCTGGCATTGTATGACTGGATTATTGCTTTAAACGGCATGGCTGCACTAGAATTGTGTTGTGTGATGGTATGTTTAATTGCAATAAATGCATCTGCAATGTTCAAAGGATTGTTTGAATACACTATAACAGAACCAGGTAAAAGTGAATAAGTTATACAATTATTTTTTTTACAATGGTCCAGGATGAGCGATTGAAAATTAGCAAGTGATGTAGCAAGCTCTTCAAGCAACACTGGATTTTCATATGCCAACATCTTAATAGAAATGATGAAAAGATCTTTTACAGCATCTAATTTACCTGGTTTGACAGTTATTTGTGGTGTGGTTTGAGAAATGTCAATGCCATTCTTTCGGTACATATTGGCAATAAAATTAACTATATCATCACATGTTTCTGCAGGCAAATTCAGCAACAACGATATGATTTGGTGACCTATTGCATATTCTTCTTTTAATAGTGATAACAAAAAATATGAAAATTCAGGCATAGCATAATTATGAAATATATATAGCATTTCTATCTGAATATCCCTGTTTTTGATTATTAGCATTTCTTTAATATACCGTTCAACATCCTTGTTGTTAAGCTGTAATAATAATGCACATGCATATATGCGAATTCGAATTCCTGATTCTTTCATGCAATCTAACAGAAATTGAGTTAATGCCCGTTTATTGAAATCCCTTAACCGGGGAACAATACTGCCTATAGCCTGAAGTATTGTTTCTTTTACTAAAATTTCGTTTGTATCAGCAAAAAGTGTAATAAGCCATTCCAATTCTTTTTCATTGCCACAGTGCCCAAGTGTAAGAATGGCAGATTGCTTGATTGCCACATCATTGTTTGTTTCTATGATACTCCTTAAAATTTCAGTTGAGTTTTTATACTGGGTGGTTTCTGCATGTGCAAGCAGATTTAATGCTTCAAGAGTAACTTCGGGATTAGGGGGTGGTGTACTTTTTAACAGTTCAAAAAGTATAGAGGCTGCTTGCTGGTCTTTGTAATTTGAAAAATATTTGAGGGAAAAAAGCTGTTCTTTACGGTCGCCAGACAATAACATTAATTCCAGTTCACCCAGCATGTAAGGATATCGCATACGTGATAATGTTTGAATGCAAGATTCAAATAATATTTCATCTCGATATTTCTTTAAGTAATTGTAGATTTTTACAAGGAGTGTTGCAGCAGATTGAATGTTTAATTGAGCTATAATATTGCAGAGCCGTACAATCCTTTCCTGCAGAAATCGTTTCTCAAAGTCGATTGTTTCAAGCCGTGAAGCAGAAATTTCCCTGCTTTTGGGATCACTGTCATAGAGCATTTCTATTAACAACGAAAATGGTTCTCTGGTAGAGCTATCGACATATGGAAGATGAGTGGTTATAAGAGCAATAATTTTCTGTATCTCCTGAATTTGTTCATGACGAAGATAGTGAATTATCTTGTGTAATATTTGTGGAGTAAATTTTGATAGGATGAAGTCCCTTACCTTCCTGACAGCCTCAGGGTAATTTTTTTCCTCTACATTTGATATCATGTAGTTTTTTCTGTAAAGTTCAAAAAATGAGTCCAATGTAACAGTAAAGTAATTAAAAAGTTTATCTTTGAGCAAGGCACTGGTTCTGTCACTCTGAAGTGATGTGAAATAGTTTAAGATAATATCTACAATTATTGCATTGTGATGAGAGGAAATGGTGCCAAATGAAATAAGGGCACGAATTAAAGGTTCTGGATCACGCAACAGCATAATTTTGTGCTGGAGTAAAAAGAGCAATTCTTCTTTTTCATTTTCGCTTTTGCCATTGAGTACTTTTAATACGTAATCATTTGTTTCTCTGTGTTTGGATACAATGAGGGCGTTTAAGCATGCAATTTTAACCATAGAGGAAAACTCATCAAATTGCGAAAGCATCTTTGATAAAAAAACCCTGGCTTCAATAATGAGGTTATCTTCACTTTCTGTGGTGGATGTTCCGTTTTTCTGAGTTTTTTGAGTAATGCAATAATGGCTGATATATGAAACAGCATCAAAGATAGCAGAAAGAGTATAATCATTATCCTGTGTTAATGCGCTTAATAAATGTATATCATTGTATATTGATAGTAATCGTATTGCGTAGTACCTGATTATTTCGCTTGTAGCAGTATCGTTGAGAATATCTTTTAATGTAGTAAGGAGATTGTTGTCGGGAACCATTAGTATCCTGAGTGTTTCCATGCACTGTTGTACAACTGAATAATTTGATTCTTTATTGTAATTCTGCATAATGTAATTGGTGAAAAGCTCAACAGTTTGTTTGTTACCGTAGGTTGCAAGGTACTTGCAGATCTGGACCTTTTCCTCATCTGTTATTGGCTGTTGAAATAATGTGTGGAATAAGTCAGTAAATCCAGGAAGTAAATATTGTGTTATTGTCCTTATTGCACTGAAGCGAATAATTGGCTCGGCTGATAATTCTGCACAAAGTATATTATGGGCAACTTCAATTTTAGAATTAGCAATAAAAGGATGTAAGCATATACGTAAATACGGAGTAAATTTAAGATTTTTAGTAAGTTCAAGCTTAATTGATTGAAGAATGTCGCGTTCCATACAATACCTTTAGTGCATCATTATTTATTAAAAAAATATACAGTATGAACAGGCAATATGTAAATCAGAATTTTTCATAAGGAAAATGTAAAGATAAAAAAAAGCTTGAAATTGTACACATATAATACTATATTGATTAATTGAGGTAGTTGGTTTTCTGCTTTATTATTAAAGGTTGTGTGTAAAGCGGGTGGCAAAAGCCACTCTTTTTTTTAGCCATTTTAAATGTCATACAAACGTGAGATTTGCAATGAAACGTAACGATACCATTGACAAAATCATTCAGAATGTTGCTCATGACTTGGGGTATAGCATCTACGACAGCGTTCTTGTTTTGCATGGAAAGACACCACGTATAACTGTAAAGATTGATCATATTAATGGTATATCCCATAGTGATTGTGAAAAGTTCAGCAAGGAATTGTCACACCGATTAGATATGGAAGATGTACTTGACGATTATATACTTGAAATTTCTTCACCAGGGATAAAGCGTGAACTAAGAACAATTGATGATTATATACGGTTTATGGGGTCGCCAGTAAAGGGTATTTACAATCAAGATAATGTCAGAAAAACCTTCAAGGGCACGCTTAGTAGTGTAAATGGTGAGATAGTTACTATTAATGAATCTAATAAAGTATTGACTCTTACGTATAATCAAATCATAAAAGCAAATCTAGATTATTAAAGGTGAACTGTATGAGTGGAAATTTTTTTGAAGCGTTGCATCAGATTGCTACTGAAAAAGGCATAACCCGTGAGATGATTGAGGAGATAGTTCAGTCAGCAATGCTTTCTGCATATAAGAAACAATATGGAATTTCCAGACCTGTAGAAATTACCTTTGACAGGGAAAAAAATACAGTGAAGATTGTTTCTAGAAAGATGGTAGTGCGTGTTCCAAAAAATCATGCTGAGGAGATATCGCTGGAAGAAGCACAGAAGATTAAGCCTGATGCAAAATTTGGCGATGAAATTGTCGTTGAAGAAAACCCGCTTGAAACATTTGGGCGCATTGCTGCACAAACAGCAAAACAGGTCATACTGCAGAAAATTAAAGAAGCAGAAAAAAATATTGTGTATGATGAATACAAAGACAAGGTAAATGAGTTAATTAATGGATATGTGCAGCGTAAAACAAAAGAAGCACTGTATATCGATTTAGGGAAAACAGAAGGCATTATCCCTGCCCGGGAACAATCTCCTCTTGAGCATTATAAGATTGGTGACCGAGTTAAGGCAATTGTGCTGAGTGTACAGAAAAACAGCAAAGGACCAAGTGTAGTGCTTTCACGGGCACATCCCAAATTTGTTGAAAAACTCTTTGAAATGGAAATACCTGAAATATATGATGGCATTGTAAAAATAGTAAATATTGTACGTGAGCCAGGGCTAAGGACAAAGGTTGCGGTCACAAGTGATAGGGATGACATTGACAGTGTGGGAGCATGTGTTGGCATGAAGGGCGTACGAATCCAATCGATTGTCCGCGAACTTGAAGGTGAAAAAATAGATGTTATAGAGTATTCACCTAATAAAAAAGTTATGGCTCAAAATGCCCTTACTCCAGCAAAGGTTAAAGAGATTATTGAGACACGAGATGGCGGCGTTATCGCTGTTGTGGACAACGACCAGTATAGGCTTGCTATTGGAAAAAATGGCCACAACGCACGGTTGGCTGCTAAATTGTGCGGATTTAATATCGACATCAAGACCGAAGATCAATATCGTGAATTCTTAAGTTCAAGTGAATCGCGTGCACTGGTTGAGCAGCTTTTTGCTACAACGTCTGAAGGCGAAACGCCACTTGAAGAGCTACCTGGGCTTGATGCACGAACTATTGCTCTGCTTGAGGCAGGTGGTATTTTCTCTGTGGAGGACCTGGTTGAAAAATCTGTTGAGGATCTCATGCGTATTGATGGTATTGGCGAAAAGACAGCTCAAAAGATAATAAATATAATACAAGAATATGTTGACTTTGAAGAAGAAGATTATGAAGATGAACAGGAAAACGATAAATAGCAGGTAACTTTATTTTAACTAATAGGAATGTATTAATGAAAGCTATTGATGTTGCAACAAAAAATCATGTTTCAACAGATGATGTCATAAAGATCTGTAAGGATCTTGGCATTCCCTGTACTGATGAGCAGTCGGAATTGGCAAATGATGATGTATTTCTTATAGAAAAAAAGATTCAGATAATAAAAGAACAGAGAGCTCAGGAAGCCAAGAAACTTATACAGCAAGCAGAGTTGAAAAAGAAAATAAAACTGAAACGAAAAGTACATGTAGCTAAGGAACTTAAAAAAGAAGCTGAAGCAAAAGAATCCGAAACTTT
>JAOAIH010000014.1 GCA_026414805.1 Spirochaetota bacterium
TTTTTCTTCCAGAGTCATCTTTCCTTTATCGACATTTTTGGCAAGCACCCTATCGATGTACGTTACACCTTTTTGTGCCAATTCTTCTGTAATATCGTAGAGAATAACATTGAAACCACTAAGTGCTGCAACACAGGCAATACCTGAACCCATCTGCCCTGCTCCAACAATACCAATAGTCTTTATGTTATCTATCTTCACTCCATCCTCCTACTATGTGTATACTAAATATTTTATATGGCACATAGTGTTGTACCACATTAACATAATAATTATCTTTTTACAATTAACGCAACTGCCTCACCACCACCCAGGCAAAGTGACGCTAACCCTAAATGTTTATCCTGCCGCATCATTTCGTACAGCAGCGTCACCAGCACACGCGCACCACTTGCTCCTATGGGATGTCCCAATGCAACACTGCCACCATTTACATTAACTTTGCTAATATCAAGTCCCAACTCTTTTATTACACCTACCGTTGAGCCACTGAAGGCTTCATTAATTTCATAAAGGTCAATATCCTGTAATTGTACCCCTTCTTTTTTTAGGCATTTGGGAATTGCAAATATCGGTGCCATAAGGACATACTTCATATCGATTCCTGCTGAAGCCTGTGCTCCAATTGTTGCCAATATTGTGCTTCCAAGCTCGTGTGCCTTTTTCTCTGACATTACCACAACCGCCGCCGCACCATCACTAATTATAGATGCATTACCAGCAGTGGTAACGCCACCCTCTTTAAATGCAGGCTTCATTTTTGCTAAAACCTCATACGGTGTTGGCTTTGGGCATTCATCAGTATCAAAGAGAATCTCTTTTTGTTTTTGTGAGATAGTTATCGGAACTATCTCCTCTTTAAATTTCTCAGCTTCTATTGCACTTAAGGCTCTTTGGTATGACAGCGCAGCGTAGCGGTCCTGTTCTTCCCTGCTCACATTATATTTTTCTGAACACAGTTCATTGGAAATACCCATATGAAAATCATTGACCACATCCCATAATCCATCATGCACCATATGGTCTTTAAGCACTCCATCACCCATCCTGTATCCAAAGCGGGCTTTTTCTAAATAATATGGTGCCATGCTCATATTTTCCATGCCACCAGCTACCACTACATTAGCATCGCCACATGCAATTGCCTGTGCTGCAAGCATAATTGCCTTTAAGCCCGAGCCACATACTTTATTTATGGTAAGGCATTCTACTTCCCAGGGAAGATTAGCCTTGATAGCTGCCTGTCGTGCGGGATTTTGTCCACAACCACAGGGAAGCACCTGCCCCATTATAACTTCATCAACAACTTCTTTTGCAATTCCTGCTCTACGTATAGCCTCTTCAATAACAATAGCACCCAACTGTGTTGCGGGTATTGCTGATAATGAACCATTGAAATTTCCCAAGGGGGTTCTTACCGCGCTTACAATAACAGCCCTATTCATTGGCGACCTCCATTTTTGTATGTCAACAAAATACGGATGAAATTCTTCAAAATATAATCAAAATGTCAAAAATATTTTATACTATTTAAAAAATTTTTGCCTAGCAAGCAATACGCAGTTATATAAAAATGTAATCCTACAATAACTGTTGATAATTTGTATTTATAGAATTTTACTTGAAAAAATATTTTGGTCTAATTTTATAGATAGCACGTATACTTTGGGAGGATACAGATGAATATAGAAACTACTACCTGTATTTCATATTCACATCTTGATCTTTTGACATTTTATGCTAAAAAACACAATATGCCTTTAAGGACATTTATTTCCAGTCTTATTAGCTTTGCAACACAATATGATAAGCTTCAGTCACATTTTTTTAAACAGCTAAAATACCGCAAAAGGTACAGTGGTCAATGGAAAAGATTACACTTGGTGTTATATGATGATGAATATGAGTTTTTTATGGATGTAAAAAAAGTATACAAGCTGTCTCTGGCAAGGATTATCGAATATTGTTTGGACAATATACTTTATGAATTTTTAGAATTTTTAGCAAAGGAAGAAGAAAATGAAGACTATTATACCGATAACTATCGCTATAGAGGATACGCTTTTGAGACAGGTACTAAAAAAGATATATTTTATTTAACGGTCTATTGGGGACCACACCCTGAAATACTGCAAAAAGCAATAACCTGAACATACAGCAAAAAAATATTTTAAACACTCCTCTATCTCAGCACATAACACATTTTATGTGTTAAAAAGATGTTGTTATACACAACATAGATTCATTTTTTTAATTTTTTAAATTGACTAAATTGAAAATAGTACCACATACTAAAAGTGATAATAATCTCATTAAATTGTTGTCACCATGGTACATGACATTGACACCCATCGAAAGAATGGTGCAGTTATATTAGCGAAAAATTAATAATTGAGGGACTATCATGGATATAAAAGCGTATAAACAATCTGTTATTTTTATTTTTTTATCCATAATATTATTCACATCATGCACATCAGTTGAGTTTGTAAAAACAGGCAACGAATATCCTGCTCTTGATGAAAGCACTGATGTTAAAGTATTGCTCATTGTTGACAAAAACCAGTATGAAGAGATAGGCATCGCTGACATTGCTGGTGTATCACTGCCGGTACGTATTGATAAAGCCAAACAGATAGCACGCAGTAAAGGTGGTGATGTCATTGTTCCTGCCACAATGTGCAATGAAGAAATGCAGAAACGAATTCGCAGTGGGTATATAATTCAAAGCTTTTATATACTCAAAACAAAAACTTCTCGTGAAGTACAAAAGGCAACAGTTGAATCAACGCAGACTCCTCCATTAGAGGAAGAATTTGTACCTGAAAAACAATCTGCAACGTTTACACAACTATTACAGGATTATCCATTATTGCAAGGGCAGTCCTTCACAAATGACATGGCTCCCTTGAGATTTTATAAGATACCCCCATCGCTTCTGGTGTATGGTTTGTCCGACTACAAGCTTTGTTTACTGCAGTTTGATGCTGACAATTCCGTTCTAATGTTTATACCTAAGGATAAAGTCAATGTTATAAAAAAATCAATTAACGAAAGGAAAACCATGACATTTGATTTTACTCCGTTAGGAGTATATAAAGGGAAATACCCCGTATTAAAAATGCTATCAGAATAAAACAAAAGGCTTTCAACTATGCTTACAAAAGTTTCCACCCAAAGCAGTTTGTGCCGATTTGCCATTAGCGATGAGGAAAAGCTGTCCGATGAAAAGGTAAAAGAAGAAATAAGGAAAGCGTTTGAGGAACTTCGCGCATTCCCTTTCACCGTAAATTCAGCCATTATTAATTCTTTAAAAAGCGGTGCAGATATCTCATCTTTTAAAGATTCCTTTATTGCTATACGGAATGACATTTTCACTTCAATTACCGATAGCCCACAGGCACAGGAAAAGATAATATCTGATGTTAGATTACAGAACAGAATTCTAGATGCAATCACCAAAATCCATAACATAATTGCTGCAGGTGATTTTACTTCTCTATCAACACGGCGTTTTGTGCTAATCAAAGAACGGCCTAACTGGCCCACGTTATTTTATATTTCACCTACAAGTGCTGTGTTATCCCATGTTGGACAAGGCCCGCAATGGACTGAAATACCCACTATTTATTTGGGATTAAATATTTTCAATGTTTTAGCTTTAGACAAAGATAAAAAATTTGATGAAGCATTTTACTGGCTTTTAAAGGTTGAAGAGCGGGCAATAGAAACTGGTTATTCTCATATTGAGGTGTATCCTCCTCATGTATCTCGTGCTCTGAATGCACTGCTTGATGAAGTAATCCGTATTGCAACAATTTCAGAAGTTGAATTTAAGGAAGTACCTGAAAGAAAAAAAATAAGACCCTTTACTGTCCGCAACCGTGAAAGCTTTTTAAGGATGCTCAATGCTCGAACACCGGATGATAATTTTGATTTTGAAAAAAATCTCAAAGCTATACGCTCCCTTGAACGCCTAGCTCGTCGATATAAAAAAGGATATGATTTTAATTCGTTACGTGAAATTGTTCGCCTTTTGGTTGCAGCTTCAGGCCATGATATACACGAAATTCGTAATAATGCCAATATTCTCCTTGAGCGCATCTTTGCACCCAAGGAGTTTGATGCACCACTTGCCACTACATTTGTAAACTGTGCAGCTGGTAGTGAACATACATTTAAATTTTCCATACCCGATGAAGGTGATTATTTTGTGCGTATTTTCTCATATGCAGGCAACAACCCATTCCCTCTTGAGCAGGATATCACATTCATTGATATTGATCTATCCTATGATGAAACAAAAAGCATCTATACAGCAACGTATACATTCAATGAATTAGGTCATTATGATTTCCTTGTGTACCGTAAAAGGAAAAAACGCCCACAGTGGGTTCAATATGAAGGCTGTAGCGGCAGAATAAACGTTATCCCTGATGTTCGTGGGCAAATTGTACTGGAGATATTTCCTGATATACACGGCCATACACGCATCTACTGGATGGATGAAGAGCATCCCGGTTTGGTTTACAATGAACACGGCGAAGTCATTCGCTTGGGACGTTTCAGCGACATTACGGCACACCTTGAGGATTTAAAAGAACGCTATCATATAACTGCCCTGTATCTTTTGGGTGTGCAGAAGCGTGGTACAAACCGCGAAGACTGGGCACCTGAGGCAACTTCGCCTTCACCGTTTTCACCAATGAGCTTAGTAGAGATAGAAGATTTTCTAGGTGGTGAAAAGGAGTTTATGGAGCTTGTTGCAAAAGCTCATGCAATGGATATTAAAATCATCATCGACGTCGTACCTCACCTTAACCGCCGCAGTACAGAGCTTCCTGATGAGTATGCAGTTAAATGCTATGACGACAGCGGCAATTTAGTCATTCGTGCTTCAACTGATGGAAGATACGGCAGTTGGAATGATGGCAAATTATTGAATTACCGCAAGTTTGAAGTATGGGAATGGCTCATTAACAGTGTGTGTACACTAATAGACAAATATGACATTGATGGTATACGTTTTGATTCAGCACATGCTGTCCCCATCATGATGAAAAAGAACAATTATCCCTTTGTATGGGGTCAGTATCGCTCATTAGAATCATTAGTTGAAGGTGAAATAATAGTAAATGACAGGGAAGATGGGCATTTTATAACAACCGGATATTATGATAGTGCCTGCAGGGATCAGATTGCTATCCCCTTTCATTATCTTTTAATGAGCCGCATTGCACAAAAGCTGAAAGAGAAAAACAAAACGTTTTTCGTGCACTTAGCCGAATGCTACTGGGGCCATGAACGATATCTTACCCGCAGTGGTATAATTCCGTACAATTCTGCCCTTTTCAAGATATGCGAAGGGATCATTCATGGTACCACTGATGTCCGGGAGGTGTACCATTTTTATGATAACTATCTCCCATACGCGTTACCGCCAGGTACTGAGCTATTAGGCATTCTAGGAAATCATGATGAGCGGCGTGCACTTAATACATTTGGCCATAGGGGACTGAGGGCTGCTATTGGTCTTACTATTTTTATGAATAACATCATTATGGATTATGAAGGCAGCGCCGAGGGTGAAAACTGGAAGGTATATCTTGACAACATCTATGTTAACTGGAATCAATTTGAATATGTAGCACACCGTAGTCTTGAATCATTTTACCGCCAATGGTATAGGTTTCATCGCAACAATAAGGGCAAAGGATATTTGATATGGGCAAATAATCATCTTGTCGCAGCATCAATAAAATTCACAGAACATACAATATGGATTGGGGTTTTTAATTTTGCCGATAGCTCTCAGAATGTTGCATTGCAGTTTGATAACCCGCGTCTACCCATTGATGACAATGCCTATTATAAAGTGGTTGACCCTGTATATTCTCCCATTACCAAACATTACAGCTACTATACCGGCAGAGAACTCAAGGCTTCAAAGATTTATACGGTTGTATCCTACACTGACAGAATCAAGCTATTAAAATTAGAACCAGTCTCTGACATTGCTCCCTTGTACAATGATTTCCTTAAGGATTCACTATTCAGACTTTATTCAATCAGCAATCCTGAAAATTTTAAATCAAATTTTATGTTCCTTGAATCAATAGCGCATCTTTCCTCTTTTGAGAGGTTTATTGCGTTTCTTAAAGAGCAAATAATTGCACAATTTTACCCTCAATATAAAAATTTCATTGAGATTGGATTTAAACGAATTCTTTTTTATATGTTTAAATTTGGGTTTAAATCAGGTAACAACATACTGAAACTAATTGATGACCTGGCATCTCATGAAGATACTAATATATCTGATTTAGGTAAAAGTATACAATTCCATAATAGGCGAGGCCCAATCATTTTTGTATCAGCCGAAGCAGAACCATTTTCCAAAAGCGGTGGCCTTGCTAACGTTGTATATGAACTGCCGCGCGAGATGGTTAGCTTAGGTGAAGAAGTCATTGTCATAACACCTAAATACCGCCTGGGTGATGAAAAGGCAATGGAGAAAATGAACAATGCATTGAATAAATATAACGTCCAGTATACTGGCAAAAACGTACGTTTTATGATAGAAAATATATCCTACGAGGTTGGAGTCCATTATGCACAGGTTGATGGCATCCATTATTATCTTTTAGACCACCATGAATTTTTTGATGGCTTGTATTGGGGTTATACAGGGCAAGAGAAGTTACGGCGGCGTATTGCATTTGCCCGCGCTACAGCTGAACTTATCACGACGTTTGGTCTGTATCCTCTTTTCGTCATAACCAACGATGCATATACTGGTATCTTCAATGGTATTGTCCGCAGTGATCATGTATACTATGATAATCCAAACTTTAAACGGACATCATTCTTCCATATAATCCATAATGGAGGCTGGCAGTATTTTGATTCATACCATCGCTATGAAGACGGCAAAGATCTATTCTCGTTGTTTAATCTACCTCACTGGCGCTTTAATGATTTTTCTGATCCTAATGATTATAATAAAATAAACTGTATGGCAACCGGTATTCGATTTGCTGACAGGGTTATAACTGTTAGCCCTTCGTATGCAAAGCAAATAGAAAAAGCCTGTGATGGTCTTGAAAAAATTCTACACAATGTAATTGGCATAAGCAATGCACTGGGAGTTGATTTTAAGAACAGGATACTTATGCGCTTTCACAATTCAGGATTTGTTGACGAGCATTACCCAAAAATGATTGAAGCTGTAAAGACTAATACATCAATCTATGAAAAAATTCAAAAGCGGTACCCTGAAATACTAGAAGGCATCCGCAATTGCGAAAAGATTAAAGACCCATTACGTCGTGAATACGTAACTCACATTAGGAATAAGCTCTGTTTTCAACATAAATTTGGTTTTGCAATTGACCCTGATATTATTTTGTTTTCCATGATACACCGCATCGCAGAACAAAAAGGCTTTCAACTTCTATTAGAAGCATCGTACGGGATATTTACTACATTGGGCTTTCAGGGTTTCATTGGTGGTGCAGTTGCCTGGGGTGACCAGCGTGGAAGTGAGCTTGCAACAGGCCTACTCCACCTTCAGGGCTATTATCCAAAAAATGTACATGTCAATTTAGGATTTCAGGATATCAGTGTGCCACTGTTGTGCACTGATGTATTTTTAATGCCATCACTGCATGAACCCGGTGGCATATCCCAGCTAGAAGCATTAGCATGTGGTTGCTTAGTTGTTGCACGTGCAACTGGTGGGTTGCGCGATACTGTTATTCCCATTCGCGTGAAAGAGTCATCCGTTGAAGGGAATGGATTTTTATTTTCCGACTTTACCCCTTCGTCTTTCTATGATGCAATGCAACGATGTGCTGAATTTTTTAATAAAAACGATGATACAACAAAAGCACTAGCACGCCAAAATGCTATGCAGTCAGTCTATTACTGGGACAAACCTGCAAAGGAATATATTAATGTATTGTATTCGCATAAGGAAATTGTACGGGTGGTATAAAAATAAAAGAGCCTTCCACAGACACCATCAGTTACAGTGGGAGGCCCTGGAGTGTAAAATGATCTGGTATTGATATCGGAACAATGTTGAAAAAACTTAAATTTTTAATAATGTCATGAAAAAAATTTATTCAGTCATTCTATCATGCATTATGGTGCTTTTATCATGCGCCTCCGGTCAAAAAGCAGAGTTAGGGAATATTGTAAATTCAATTAATGGCCAACCTGTTATACCCTATACTGCCAATAAACTCTATATTTCACCGTTTATAAATCAGTCAGGAATTCCGGGGTATGAAGAAAAGTTAAAACAGCGGATTACAGAAAAAATTATTACTGGTGGAAGGTTGGCGATAGCTCCGTCAAAAGATAGCAGCGACGTAATGCTTACAGGTGTAATTCAATCTTTTCAGGTACAGCCAATAATGATTGACAATGCAGGAATAGTTAAGAAAAAGCGATTATTAATCATTACAGTGATACATTTGATTAATGTAGGAACCGGGAATTATATATTTCGCTCTATTACAGTACAGGCATTTAAGGAGTTTTCTGACATCGAAGCGCCTGTTACTCCATTTAACATTGTTCAGGATGAAGTAGAACAGATGTTAGCCTCTCGAATTGCCTTGCAGGTTGAAACAGGATGGTACACATCACTTAAAACCCAAGTGGAAAAAGGAAAAAAATAATATGGCTGTAAAAGCGCTGACATTTAATGAGCTGAAGTTGTCTATACAAAAAGAGCTATCGCACATATACTGTTTTTGTGGAAATAATGAAAATCAAAAAGAAGAAGCAATTATGCTCATTGCATCGCAGCTGTGGAAAACAAGAAAACCTGACGAATATGCAATCTCAACATATTTTGCCGAAGATTCATTTGAACAGGCGCTTGCTGCAATAGCATCCGTTTCACTTTTTGATGACACTTCAATGTATATAATTAAACATTGTGAACAGGTAAATCCTTCAAAAAAAGTTCATACAATGGTCTATGATTGTGTTAACAACTTGCCACATTCATGCTATGTTATTTTTGATACTCAGGAAAATAAACTTCCTCCAATACTTCCACCGCAGCTACACGCAAAGATTCCAGCCATTCAGTTTTACAAGCCTTTTGAAGAAAACTGTACAGCATATATACTCAAAAAATGTAAAGCTTTGTCACTTACTATCTCACATGAAGCAACTGAGCTTCTTATTGAATTAACCGCAAGCAATATCAGGGAAATTGATGATATACTTACCACTATATCTTACTCAGGTAATACTGATATTACCCCTGATTTCTTGGAGGGTTTTCTAGTAAATGAACGCGAAGCTATAGAATTTGAGTTGGTTGATTCCTTTTTTTTGAAAGATCCACGGGTATGGAGCTTTTTATCCGAAGCCATTAACAGAAATGTAAGTCAAATTCTCCTGATATCACTTTTATTCAACCATGCACAAAAAATAGAAGAATTCCATCTGCAGACAGCAAAAGGAGTTCCTTTTGAAGAACTAATGAAAGAACTAAAGATATATGGTAAAAGACAAAAAGTGTTTGCAAAACAGGCTTCTATTTATACTCTTGAAAATATCAGAAAATTAATTGCAATGCTCTATAGATACGACATACAACTTAAAAGCTATAGTTCAGGGGTCTTTGCTCAGGAAAACCCATTAGCAGACCTTTTACTGCAATTTTCATCGTGACGGCTCTGGGTACATGGATCTATTGCAAACAATAACTGAAAACAAAGATAAGTTCATTGCTTTTAACAATGAAAAGTTTAAACGGTTTCAACAGCTTATCCCCAACCCTGCAATGCGCCGTATTGTCAATACCATTCCATTTTTATTATGCATAAATAACAAAAAATTGCCTGGCTATGTAGAAGGGGATGTCCCCCTGGGAATTAAAAATTTCAAACTCGATGAAGATACAAAGCGCTATCTTCATGGCCGCTATCCGGGAATTACCTTTCATGATTTTGAGCGTGGTGATTTCATCAAAATGTTTGCAGTAATGGGCAGCGTGGGCACTGTAGCGTACAATAAAAAATCAGACCTGGATTACTGGGCTTGTGTTCATAAAAACACAGTATCGAAAGAAGCTTTTGAAAATTTTAAAAAGAAGGTTGCACTAGTTCAGGAATGGGCTTCAAAAGAACTAGAAGTACCTGTTCATATCTTTATCAATGATATCGAAAGTGTAAAAAATAATATATTTGCCGAAGATGAAGAAGAAGCATTTGGTACAACCGTTGGCGCTGTATTAAAGGATGAATTTTTCCGTAGTTCTATTATTATTGCTGGGAAAATCCCTTTCTGGTGGGTTGTCCCCAGTTTTGTAAAGGATGATGAGTATGAAGCACTGTATAATCAGCTCCCGGAAGAAATGAAGCGAGATGATTTTATTGACCTAGGGAATCTCTATGAAATTTCAAAAGAAGATTTTCTTGGTGCTGCTCTTTTTCAGATAATAAAATCATTGGGTAACCCCTTTAAATCCATATTAAAAATAGGAGTTCTTGAAAAATATTTATTTGGTAAATCTGATTCACCTCTTTTAAGTCAAAAGGTTAAAATGCATGTATTGCTCAGCAGACTTACAAATTCAATTCTTGATTCGTACCTACTCATGTTTGATGAAGTGTACGATTATTACAGTCAGACACTTGGCGACCCTACAATGTTACAGATACTCAAACAAAACCTTTATCTTAAAATAGATCCACAGTTGTCTAAATATGTGGGCATAAAAGACAAAAAGAATATTCCCTATAAAGTAGCTGTAATGTTTAAATATGTCCATGACTGGAATTGGAATATTAAAATTATTCAGGATATGGACAATTTTGATAACTGGGACTTCCAGCGTGTAATGCATTTCTGGGATGCAGTAAAAAAATTCATGCTTATAAGTTATCAGAAAATATCCTCACAGTTTAATACACTCAATTTAAAAAGACAGATGTCAGAATCTGATTTTATATTACTATCACGAAAAATAAAATCTCATTTTTCTGTAGAAGAAAATAAGATTGATAAACTCATCACATTCAAAGATACCCCTGCTGAACCCATTTTATATATTGAGCCAATAAATGAAGGTATTCATGAAGTAAAGTGGCGTCTATATAAAAGAAACCGGAGTGAAAAAAACGTATTTACCACAACAACCTTACGTACAGAAAGCGATCTGGTGAAACTGTTAGTATGGTTAACTGTGAATAATGTATACGACCACACAGTGACCAGGATTAATATACAATCTGGCTACGTTCGCATAAACCAGAATCTTGTTGTGGAATTGTTAAATCAGCTATCACAATTTTTCTCTGAAAAAGGAAAAATTAAAACTCAATACTATCTAAAACCTGCTTTTAACATGCTCCAATGTATCATACTCAATTTCAATAATGAAGCTGCTGAACACCTTGATTCACTATATCACGTATATTCAACCAGTTGGGGAGAGCAGTACATAAAGCGCTATTCCAACATAATTGACATTGCTCACATTTTGCAAAATATCCTCAAAGATGGGTTGGAATTAAAATTGCCATTTGATGACTATTGCCTGATCAACAGCCCTGGCACTCATAAACGTTTCTGTAAAAATTTTATTCAGCTTTTCAAAGAATCATACAGAGCTATTGTACACAGCCCTTCAGCTCACAGTCGTTTTATTGGTGAACTTGAAGGCATATATTTTACTGCATTACGTAACAATAATATTGAGGTTCAGGCTTTTGATCATATTGTGAAAGTATTAACCACTCTCACATTAAAACCTGACATTGAAACCCATTACACATTCTACGGTGATTCATACCATCTCCAGGTGTTACAGACACTTTATAATAAACGCCTTCAGAAAGGCATAACACTTGGATATATTGAAGATGGTGACAGGTTACAGGTTACAGTAATAAATGAAAAAGGAAATATTTTTACTTTCTTTGCCCCAAAAAACATCAAAAATGTATTTTTATATCATATATATGGGTTTTGCGCAAGCGTACTTAAACGATTACCAAGCAGTGCACGTGAAAGTGAGTCCAGTATAATTTGTTACAATACCCAGGCAGATCGCAGGGGTGGTATAAGCCTGGTTGATGAAACGGGAAAAATCCATGGTGACTATCTACTCAACTTTACAAAATCCAAAGCTCTACGCGTTCAGGTATCACGTCATATGGGTAATGAAATATTTTATAATTTTATATTCCCTGATAATGTCACAAGCGGATTTATGACAATTAAAGAATTATACAGTGTTAAACGGAAAATTGTGGAATTAAAGAATATTGGAATGCCAATCTATCCCTATATTGGTGAACTGGTGTTTAACGACCTGAATCAGAAAGAAATGTTATTAGGTTCAAGTATATATTTTGTGGAAAAATACAAACTGGAACTTATGCTCCAGCGCACACAATCTTAAAAAGAAATTAATATTCCCCACCAGGGAAATTATCCTTAAAGAATCGGATTTTCTTTTTCTGAGTTTCAACTTCCTGCTTATTGATAGTGCCTTTTTCCAGTGCAATGTCCAGCAATTTCACCGCAGTGTCATCATCCTCTTTCTTAGCCCCAGCCTCATCCTCCTCCTTGAGCTTGGCAATCTTTTTATCAATATCATCTTGAGTTAACATTGAAAATTCCTGTTCTTCTAATTCCATGGGTGCTTCTTTAATCTTGTTTTCTTTTTGTTCTTTCTTCTTAGAAGTTTTCTTTTTAGGTTCAGCAATTAATGGTTCAGCAACTTCTTCCTCTTCTGGCTGCAAATTTGCCGGTGGATTTGCTATTTTTAATTCTAACAGTTTTATACGTTCTCCCAATAGAATATTTATCTGCTTTTCGATTGTTATAAATATAGGCTGAGTAAAGGATTTATTCCTTTGTAATGATTTTTCCAGTTTTCTGAGTTCACGGATGTCCTG
The DNA here is from genome assembly GCA_026414805.1 of Spirochaetota bacterium. NCBI lineage: Bacteria > Pseudomonadati > Spirochaetota > Spirochaetota bacterium. Next base: position 12,933 of record JAOAIH010000014.1, read on the forward strand.
GTCTATCATTTCTATTCGCTTGAGCACGTGGATAACTTTCATAGTCAAACCTCAAAAATATTATAAAGTATCATTATACGCCATGTATATACTGCTTTCATTGCAGCTACTATATTACGCTTTATTGTAATTTCTACACTATGCAGTTTAAAGTAATGTATAGTAACTACAATATTAATGTCAATAAACTTTTAAAGACAATGTTATTTCAGGAATTAAAATATACAGTCTGATCATCATCAACTGTAAACTGCAAATCACAATCAGGGCATTTAAATTTTCCAGGTGAGCTTACCCGTACCATTGTTTTGCAGTCAGGGCATTCTATAACTAATGGATGTGAAAACATTAAAGAAGGCTGTTCAGTATGCAGTTTAGGCATTATGACATTTTCTGCTTGAGGAGTTTCTTTTGGAGATATCGTATGTACTGGAATTGTCAAATCCGCAGTACGCACTGCTTCCATTGCCTCATCCAATGAACCATACCTTTTGACAGGTAGTGCAATAATATTCATTAATGTCATAATCTCTTTATTGCAATGGCATAGAACCACCATCCCACCACCCGCCTCAACTATCCTATGAGCATACAGTAAAGCACCAATGCCTGTTGAACTGATATATGCCAGCTTACCACAATCAATAATAATAGCATTGTATAACTTTGATAGCGATGCAATATACTCCTCAAATTGCACAGCATTAGTATGATTTATGAATCCCTCAACAGTAACTATCGCCACCGAATCCTTTTCCGTATGCTGTATAAACATTGCTATCTACTCCTTCACCGGTATGGCTTCCTTTATTGTGGAACGTGCCCCAGCCTGGCGCATAGGCAATGGAACACCAAAACCAGCAATTTCCCCTAATAACTTTTTTTGTTTAAGGAATATAGCAATACCGGTACATAGAGAAAATACTAATGATGATGCTATGATTATCATTACCATAAATAGGATTTCCTTATAATAAATATTCATCATATCGTATATAGGTGTTTTAACAATTATACAATTAATTGTACCTATGGATTTTCCTTTAAAATATACTGCCTTTGTTACTAGCCAGCTATTGGTATTAATATCTTTATACACATATTGCTGTATATACTTCCTTACATTTTTGGTAAATGGTAGCGGCAAGTCTGGCACAAAATAATCAAAAATAAAAAGTTCCCTTGATTGCTTTGAATGTGGATATAAAATTAAATCAATATTATAATAAAATTCATCATTTGCAATGTTTCCTTTCAGCTCTAAAGACCTACGTGAATCTGAATGGGCAACTATTGTGCCATTATCTAGAACAAAAAATACTTCTTTAATTCCTCTCAGATTACTTGATTCTTTTATAAGCGATAGTAACTTTTGAGTAGATCTGGTTGCATACGCAATCTCAGCAGCATCAGCAAATGTTGTTATTAATGTTTTGGATACATTTTTAACCTGTGTAGTAAACTCATCAATATCAGATTTCAACTGCTTGTATTTATAAAAAATAGTACCCATCAGCAATACCATTGCTATTACAAGAAAAAGGATTAAAACAAATAGATAGGGGAAATGTACGTTTTTGTCTTTCTGCATAATTTTTATTAAAATGATATAAAATCCCTTGCTATAAAATTTTCAATACTGCGTGCTACTATTGCACGTATGTTCTTGCTAAAAAAATATAAAAAAATATACTACTATATTCATACTAATTATCGGATATTTATACACTGTTATGTATAATTTTTCCATAGGGGGATAATCTCATGAGCCAAGCTTTTATAGTAGTGAAATGACAATTCAAACTTTTTTTTGAGGAGACAGTTATCATGTCAAAACAGGAAGAAATCTTAGAGCAATGGGATTGGGAACTTGGTACCCCAACAGGAAAACCTGTGGCGCGAAGTATTGCGCATACACAAGGGATTGCGCATGAAGGTGTTCATTTATGGATAGTTCGCAATCTCCCTCAACAAGAGATACTATTTCAGATGCGCGCATCACATAAGGATATGTATCCCAATTATCTGGATATAACTGTGGGAGGCCATGTGCCGTTTGGTCTTACTACTAACAAAATTCAGAAAGAAGCGTACGAAGAGATCGGGATTACTATTGATGAATCACTTCTTATTGATCTTGGCTATTTCAAATATGAAGAAATTAACGATATAATTTTTCACCGTGAATTTCAGCGTGTATATCTGCTACTTTCAAATAATCCCCTTTCCTCATATTCATTCAATGACAGTGAAGTCAGTGGCATTTATGCAGTGCCTCTTGATTACTGCAAAGACCTATTTTCCAGGGATTATCATGTTAAAGTGGAGGCATTTGATGGTAATAAAACATTTTTTACTACAGTATCAAAAAAGGATTTTCATCCTTTACTATTTGCCCCGTCAATGGCACGGTATATGGAAATTCTGTTTCACGCTATTGATGAACTTTTTACTTTTGGAAAAGTAACAGCTGCAATGTCATAGGGTACAACGACTGGTATGGGTGTTCCTACTATTTCATACAGTGATAGCATGCTATGGAGCAATGCTATCTATGTTGATGTCCGTTCGCCAGTGGAATTTGCAAAAGACCATATACCACAGGCTCTTCACTATCCTCTTTTTGATGACCAACAGCGAGCATACATTGGTACTATCTACCACACAAAAGGACAGGAAAGGGCACTACTTGAAGGTGTAGGTCTTGTGTCTTTGAAACTTAAAGATATGATATCATTTTTTTCACATTTAAAAGATAAACAGGTCATTATCTACTGTTATCGTGGAGGGATGCGTTCTGAATCGGTAGTATCATTTTGCAATTCACTGGGATTTTCGTTTTATAAACTAGATGGGGGTTATAAGGCATACCGTCACTATATCAGGGGCTATCTTGAACGATATACATTTACAGTGCCCATTTTTACTTTATATGGCCTTGCTGGATCGGGCAAGACAAGAATTTTAAAAAAAATCCCATATTCTATTGATCTTGAAAACTGCGCTGGAAACAGAAGCTCTCTTTTTGGAAGCTTTGGAATGCCAAATCATACACAAAAATATTTTGAGAGTTTGATTGTTCAAAAGCTACAAAGCATCCATTCATGGCCCTACTGCATATTTGAAGGTGAATCCCGAAAGATAGGCAATTGCTATATTCCTTGCTGTATTCTTTCTGCGCTACAAAAGGGTACAGCTATATGGATTGAAACCCCATTAGAAAAACGTACTCAGCATATCTATGAGGAATATATGCCATTTATCACTGAACAAACACTAATGTCTGTGCTTGATAAATTGCAATCATCAATGGGAAAATCAAAGATAGCATATTGTAAACAATTGTTCATACAGGGCAAAATATATGAACTGATTGAATTTTTGCTTTTACATCATTATGATCCTGAATATATGCATAGCACAAAGCATATACCAATGGCTACACAAATACCTTATAAAGATCCATCAACCACTGCTTCTCAAATTCAAAATTTTATCAATTCTATGCTTTCATCATAATTTCTTTTTTTTGTTGACTTCACCATTAACATTTTATACTGATTATTGTAGCAACATAATCGCTGTATTGTAAATATAAAACACAATACATATACCATTTCACAGGAGGTTTATCATCATGAAGAGATTATCAATATTTGTTGTGGCACTATTGTTAGGCTTTATTGCATGCGGTGGCGGTGTGCAGTATCAGGATGCAAGCAAAGCTGAAGGTTCTCGTGAGTGGGGTCCTAAAGAGATTAAAATGACCGTAAACAAGATGGTTGAATCAATGTATACATTCCTTAAAGATGAATGGAAAAAACCCGCATATATTGAAGTCAAGCAGATTCGAAACAAGACATCTGAACATATTGACACCAAAATGCTTGCTGATGAAATAACAACAAACCTTATTAAACGTAGAATAAAATTCATTGATCAGTCATTGACTGCCGATGCTATCGCCGAAATGGAAAAAGGAATGACCGGTATGGTTGACCCCGAAAGCGCAATTCCTGTGGGAGAATTAAAATCCCCTAATATGTATTTGACCGGTGAAGTGAGGGAAAATGTTCGTACGGTGGGAAGCAAATCAGTACAGTACCTTGTTGTAACACTCAAGCTTATTAACCTGAAAACACAAGTTGTAGAGTGGCAGGATCAACAGGAGTTTTTAAAATCGGCAAGTAAAAAGAAGATTACATTTTAATTCTGAGGAATCATTATGATACACAAATTGAAATCGCTGTGCGTCATAATCCTTTTAATAGGAGTTGCTGCATGTGCAAGCTATGATTATAATAAACAGATAGCTGAAGTTGAAAAAATGTTTTACGCGGGACAATATAAAGAAGCAGCCCGCAAATTGCTCCCTATGGTAAATAAAAAATCAAAGGATCAGCTTCTTTACATGATGGAATGTGGCCTGATGCTTCAGGTAGCAGGTGACTATGAAAACAGTATTAAAGTTCTTACAGAAGCAGCTAAAATCGGTGATCAAATAACTATTAGTTTGAGTAAAGAAGCAGCATCACTCCTATTAAACGAAACAACCACAAATTATAACGGTGAGGATTTTGAGCGCGTTTTGATACACATGTACCTTGGCATAAATTATCTCATGCTTCAAAAACCTGATGAAGCGCGAGTTGAATTCAAGAAAGTGAACGATATGTTGCGCGATATAAATGTAACAACAGGCAAATCCTATAAACAAAATCTAATGGCAAAATATCTAACAGCTATTGCCTTTGAACAATCAGCCGATGTTGACAATGACATGAATGACCGTGAATTTGCCTACATTGAGTATAAGCAGATTTATGAACTCAATCCAGGATTAACAATGGTGTACCGAGATTTGCAAAGACTAGCAAAACAATTGGGAGATACCGAAGACTATAATAACTGGGTAGCAAAATTTGGCAAGCAGGATGCAATCCCAAACAATGCAGGTGAATTAATACTTATAGTCCAGAATGGAAAGGGTGCCATTAAGCAATCCCGTGGACCATTGCTTTCGGATAAATCAATGAAAGCAACAATTCAGGTAACTCTTAACGGAATGTCTCTTGCAGAAGGAGTAACTGTTGCTGGAGTACTACTAGCACTCCATAATGCCGAAAACCCTATTCCAAAATTTGTTAAACGTGGTAATAATATTAATCATGTCATTGTAAATGTAAACGGCAATGATGTAGCACGCTCAGTTATGTTAGAAGATGTAGCATCAACTGCAGTCAAAACTCTTGAAGATGATTATGGGCGTATTTATGCCAAAGTTGCAGCAGGTATTGCAGTAAAGGCTGCGGCAGCAGTTGCAGCGGGATATGCTGCAAAAAAACTAGCAGAAGAGTCAAAAAAGATGGGGGGATATGCAGGGCTTATTGGTGCGGTGGTTGGTACTGGTGTGGGTGCTGGACTTTTATCGCAAATTAAGCCTGATCTTCGTTGTTGGCATACATTACCCGAAAACTTCCAGCTTTCCAGAATATTCCTGCCTCCCGGCAATTACACAGTAACATTAAAATATGTCGATCACAGCGGGAACATAGTTTCAACTCAAAACGAAACAATTGAAATAAAACCAGGGAAGAAAACATTCCTTAACAAGCGAATATTCTCTCAAGGAAGCTCACGATTTGGGTTTATTAGTGAATCAAACCAGGGCAAAGGATACCTGGGAGCTAAAATAAAAGCTATACCACCACAGAAAGCCCAGGAACTTGGGCTTTCTGGTTCTCAAGGGGCATATGTTAATGATGTAATGCCAGATAGTCCCGCTGCAAAATCAGGTATTTTACCCGATGATGTCATTATCGCATGTGATGGCACATCTATTCAAACTCCTCAAGATTTAATCCAAGTTGTTAGGAATTCTCAGGCCGGCCAACAGATGCAATTGACAATTATTCGTAAAAAATCTCAGATAACTATCCCAGTAATACTTGGCAATGCCCCGGAAAAGATATATAATACCACTTACCCCCTTGACACTAACAACATCACAAACAACCCCGGATCTTCTGAATAAATTTATTTTTTATTTTTTATTGCAAAAAATTTTACACTTCGTGTGATGGTTATTGAGTAATGGTGTAGTTTATGCAAAATAACCATAACGGCATGATTCCCTTAAACGATATGACCATTAAATCTGCCACGCAAATGGTCACTATGTTTCAGCTGCCAGCATGTATTATACGTGTTTCAGGTGAAGTAATCGCTTCAAATGATGCATATACTGAGCTGGTGAATACCAAAAACATCACACTGGATGTCACTCACCCATTCTATCCTGAGTACCGAAAGCAACTTGCTGCATCATATTTGAAAGCCTTGAGGGGTATATCACGCCAATGTTTTGCAGTATTCCGTAATAAGGACAATCAACGTGTCTCAGCTGAATTGTATATATTCCCCATTTTTCAGGATACAATTATTGTTGCACTATTTGTCATTTTGCAGATAGTTGATGAAAGAATACTTTCATTTGATAAATCCACTGATACTATAATCAACCAACAGGAAAAAAACTACGAAACATTGCTCTATGAATTTTCGCCCTTCCCAATACTACAAATTGACCAATCTGGTAATATAGTGAAAGCAAGCCCTTCTGTACAGGAACTTATTGGTTATGAAATAAATGATTTGAAGAAAAACCGAAATCTTTTATATCGTTCGTTAAATCACTATGATTTTAATAGGTTGAGAGTAACCTTAGCTCAAATATTTGAAGGTACCATTGGATACAAACGAATAGGAGAAGTGCGGTTTATAACAAAAGATAAAGATGAAAAGTGGGTTAACGTTACATGTTATCCAGTGCACTCATCAGGGGAGCAAACTGTGGTTGAGATCATTCTTGAAGACATAACCAGAATAAAACGCCTTGAATATCAACTGCAACAACTTAGCCGATTCCATATCATTGGAGATTTAACAAAAGGATTTCTCCATTCGTTCAATAACATGATTAATATCATGCTGAATAAAGCACAATGGCTTTTACAAATTACTGAAAAACCATCCTTCCAAGAAGGCCTTAAACTGATCATCAAATCCGCTGAAGAAAGCATACAACAAATCAGGCGTATTGAAGATTTTATTGGCAGAGATAAATTTGAAGATAAATCAGATATTAATATAGTTGAAGCAATTGAAGATGCCATTGAATTTGCAAAAATACAATTTAAAGTAGAAGAAGCCCAAAAACGAAGATCCATTACCATTGAACGGCGATACTTTTCACTGGTGAGCATGTATGGCGACCCTCATATATTCAGAGATTTACTGCTTGCAACAATATTTAAAGTTGCTTCAGTTATTTCTACCAAAGGAGTTGTTGAAGTAACACTAAAACGCAACAGTACATTAACGATTGCAATGAAAGCAAAAAAGGAGTTATCCGAAAATAAAGATGAATTTGCATTTATTTCAACAATAGATCTTTCAAAGTTAGCCGAGCAAAATCACGCTAAACTACTGGAAGAAGAATCATTACATGAGTATTCAATAACCATAATACTTCCTGAAGACACTGTTTCGCCACTGCCCTACAAGGAACAGCAAATACCTCAGACAAAATTACGGGATATGGATATATGTATTGTTGAAGATGAACCTGCATTACAGGAAATTATGTACGAAGTATTTGACTCGCTTGGCAACAGAGTTTCAGTCTTTAACAATGCAGATCAAGCATACGATTCGTTTAAAATTAATAAATTTGATATTGTCATTGCAGATTATGGACTATCAGGCACAACAGGTCTTGAACTACTAACAAAAATAAAGGAACAAAAGGAAGAAACTATAACTGTTTTGTTAACTGGATGGATTTTAAATAATATTAAGGCTTATAAAAATGTTATCGATATATACATGCATAAGCCCTTCAAACTTGATGTTCTTATTAATGAAATATCTAACGAAATATCAAAGCGGCATACTTTTTAACTTTCACAAAATTTTACTCATCTTTTCCATCATATCTTTTTTCCCCAATGCCACAATTATATCCCCTGCCTCTATCATTTCAGAAGACTGAGGATTAAAAATCATTGTCCCATTTGTTTTTTTTATAGCGACAATTATTACACCATAATCCTTTCTTAAATTGCTCTCTATCAAAGTTTTCCCAACCATTGGAGATGACTGCCCAACCTTCAGTTCTTCCATTGCCAACCCTAATTCCGAATCCATCATAGCCGTATCCAGAAAATCAACAACAGTAGGACGAGTTAAAACTTCAGCCATCCTTTTGCCTCCTATCTGATATGGCAGTATAACTCTGTTTGCACCGGCTCTGAGCAATTTAAGCTCAGACTTTTCATCAGACCCTCTTGACAATATAAAGATGTCATTTCGCAAACCACGAGCAGTTAACACAATATATACATTGTCAGCATCTGACATTACAGCAGTCACAATCCCTTTTGCCTTCATTATACCTGCCTTCATTAATGCTTCCTCGCTTGTGGCATCCATGGCAACAAAAAGATATCCAAGTTTTTCAAGTTCTTCAATTGCGCAAGGGTTATTTTCAATAACCACAAATGGAACTTTCCTTTCATAAAGCTCCTTGCATACTAGCTTCCCAATCCTGCCAAACCCACAGATAATATAATGATCATGTAATAATTGAATCTGCCGTTCCAATTTTTTCCTCCCAAATTCTTTTCGTAATTCACCTTCAATCAGCATCCTAAGAAGTGTTCCAATAGAATATGCACTAATTGAAACGCCACTTAAAATGATGAGAATAGTTATAAAGCGACCATATACACTTAATGGCTTAACTTCCTGAAAACCAACAGTGCTTATAGTAATCATGGTCATATAAAAAGCATCAAAGGGCTTCATGTCTTCAAAAGTATAATAACCAATTGTTCCAAATCCTATAGTACAAAGCAGAAGGAGGAAAGCTACCCGCAATTTTTTTAATTCCATAAAAACCTTTAAAAATTTTTTGACAAATTTAATTATCTTTAATGGTGTATATAGCTAACAGTTGTAAATAATTTTTTAAAAAAATAAAATTATATTTGATTTTTATATTACTCTGTCATATTTTTTATAAAAATAGCATAAGCAAAGTTTCTATTAATATAATAATTATGTTATATCACACATAACGTAATAATGTATTCATAACTTAAAAAAATATTTTAATAAGCGAGGTACCATTATGGCAACATTTCAACACAGTACAGGAACTTTTATTGGCAAAGGCGGTATAGAAATATTTTTCCAACAATGGGAAGTTCCTAATCCTAAGGCAATTCTTGTCATTATTCATGGCCTTGGGGAACATTCAGGCAGGTATGGCAATCTTATTGATGCTTTGCAAAACAAAGGCATCTCCATCTATGGTCTTGATCATCGCGGTTTTGGGCGTAGTGGCGGCAAACGTGGACATGTTGATAGCTTTATGGATTATATTTATGATATCAAGATTTTTATTAACATGATTAAAGATAAACATCCTGCAAAACCAGTTATAATGCTGGGACATTCGATGGGTGGCGTGCTTGCTATTAAATATGCGCTTACTCATGCAGAAGATCTGGATGCACTGATTCTCTCTTCACCTGGACTTGTACCAGCTATTGAAGTCCCTGCATGGAAAAAAAATTTGGCAATATTTCTCTCTTCCCGAATTCCTTCTCTAACCATGCCATCAGGCCTTGATGCAACAACTATCTCCCGTGATAAAGAAGTAGTAAAACAATATTTAGATGATCCACTTGTCCATGATAAAGTAACCCCACGTTTTTATGTAGAAATGATGAATACTATTCAGGAATGTATTAACCGGTGCGGCGAAATTAAACTCCCTTTATTGGTTTTCCATGGTACTGCTGATGCATTGGTGCTAGATGAAGCAAGTAAAATTGTATACCAAAAGGCAAGCTCGAAGGATAAAACGCTTAAGCTTTTTGAAGGATTGTATCACGAAACGATGAATGAAATTGAGGATGATCGTAAAAAGGTATTGAAAGTTGTAACCGACTGGATAGTAGCACATGCAAAAAAAGCTCCTGCAGCAAAAACACAATCCAAGCCAAAAGTTACACAAAAATCTGCTCCAAAAAAATCTGCAGCAAAAGCACCATCTTCTGGAAAATCAAAATCAACAAAAAAAGGCAAAAAGTAAAAATAGGTTGCAACCCATCAGTTTTGTATACGCTTACACTGCCATATCAGACAAAAAGCCGGGTGGGAGAGCCCGGCTTTTTTTATAGTGGTGTTGCGATGCTATCTCAAGCCTTATTTCAATAGTTGTAATACTGTCTGTGACTTTGTATTTGCCTGTGCAAGCATAGCAGTAGCAGCCTGAGTAAGAATTTGATTCTTTGTAAATTCTGCCATCTGCTCTGCCATGTCTGTATCGCGTATACGGCTTTCCGATGCCTGTATATTTTCATAGGCATTCATCAAGCCTTTAGCTGCATGCTCTAATCTGTTGTAGTATGCACCTAAGTCTGCTCTTTGTTTTGAAATCTGCCGCAGCGCCTCATCAGCCAGACCAATAACTGCATTAGCTTTCCCTGGTGTTGATATTGAAATGAACGTCAACGTTACAGGATTTCGCAATCCCAATGCAGCAGTAGTCATTGTTTCAATGAATACTCGTTCGCGCTGGTGCATATTTGGCCCCATATGGAACCACATTGATGCTGACGGATGAAGCCGTGCAAATGCACCGGTTAAAAGCTTCATCTTGTTGAATTCAGCCTGGGATGCAATGCGGTCTATTTCATCAACCAGCTCTGATACTTCAACCTGAATTTGTTGCCTATCTTCAGGAGTGTAAATACCGTTAGCAGACTGTACTGCCAGAACTCTGATTCGCTGCAGAATATCATGGACTTCCTGCAAATATCCTTCTGCAGTCTGGATCATAGACATGCCATCTTCTGTGTTACGTTCTGCCTGCCGCAAGCCCTGAATCTGTGAACGCATTTTCTCGGACACAGCTAATCCAGATGCATCATCACCAGCCTTATTGATGCGCATCCCTGATGAAAGCTTTTCCATGTCCTTGGTAATTGCCCAATCGTGAAATTTCAACGTACGGTGGGCAAAAATTGCGCTGATGTTGTGGTTTATAATCATAGTGTCCTCCTTGAACGATATACTATCATCCGTGATAGCTTTAACTATATAAATAGTTCATTCAAAAGTTCGTCTTATTTTGGGAAACGACTGAGAGTAATTATCTTGAAATATTATTATTTATTGGCTTTTATTATAAAATATGATACTAAATATTGTTATTTTTATTACTTTGATAATTTATAAAAAAACCATGATTGACAAATATTTTTTAAAATTTAGCGATTATTACAGTATCAAAATAAAAATTTAAAAAACTTTTTCTTGAATAAAAACAATCTCTGGTAAATAGTGTATTATATTATACAATAAATCTTTAACATTGTGAAACGAGGATATATGAATACAAAAACCACTGATAGAATATTCACACTGATTGAGTCTATACCCTTTCTGACCAAGCTGGTACGAAAAGGGGGTATTCGATTAAAGTGGGTTGTAACAGTTTCAATGTTAATGGTGATTGTAATTGCTATAATCAGCTTTTTACTGATAAGCATTTCCGAACGTGCCCTGATAAAAGCTAATGATAAATTATGCCAGACAATAGCTTACAATATATCCTCTTCTGAAAGTTTTTTAACAGCAGAAAAAAAGCCACTGAAGCGATCTCTTATATTGCAGGATATTGTGAAAGGTTTATCAAAAACAAATATAGAAGGCTTTGTATATGCAGCTGTTTATGATACACAAGGAATCATAGCAGAAAAAAAATATACGTATGCAGCACATTCTCAGGCTAAATTCCATGGTAAATATTACTCAAAGGACCTTATAACACAATTTGAAAAAATAAATACAACAGTAAAAGAAAACATTGAATTAGTTATCGACTCAAAACCAACACAATGTTACCGTTACCGTATTCCATTTGAGTTTTTCAAAGCAAAAATTGGAATTATTGAGATAGTTTTTACAGAAGATGCAATCCTTGGCCCTGTACACAGAGCACGGCTGGTGATGCTTATCATTGCAACTTTTTTGCTTTCCTTAAGCATCTATGCAGCAATGCGCATTGCACGACAGATGGTGGAACCCATTGTACAACTGACATCAGGTGTTATTCAGGTTAAAAAAGGTGATCTTACTACCCGGCTTACTGTAACAACACATGATGAAATCGGCATCCTGACCGAAGAATTTAACGAAATGATTAATCATCTTCGCGAGAAGCTTAAAATGCAAAAATTTGTTTCAGAATCAACTATCTCCATGATACGTGAAAAAAGAGATGATGAACTTGACCTTGGTGGAACAAGGAAAAATATGGCTTTTCTTTTCTCTGATATACGAGGTTTTACTGCCATGTCAGAAAAACTGCCACCCGAAGAAGTTGTATCTATTCTCAATGAGTACCTTGATCTGCAGGCTTCAATTATTAAAAAGCATGGCGGCGATATTGATAAATTTGTGGGCGATGAGATAATGGCAGTGTTTGAAGATAAAAAGAAGGCTGATAGTGCTGTTGAAGCAGCGGTGGAAATAATCGAATCCATTGATAATCTTAATAAACAGCGTGCAAAAGAAGGAAAAATCACTGTTACGGTGGGCATTGGCATTCATATGGGTGATGTTGTCCATGGAAGAATGGGATCAAAGGAACGTATGGATTTTACCTCAATTGGCGATGCTGTTAATCTTGCAGCACGACTTTGTTCGCATGCAGATTCGCAAACTATTCTGGTATCAAAGGAAATAATTGATAATCTGTCAAAAAGAAAATTTAAGGGTAAAAAACTTGATCCCATCAAGGTTAAAGGGAAGGAACAACCAATACCAATATTCCAGATTACGGGAAAAGCATAATTAATCCTGATGTATTATAGGGTGGAATTCTTTCCTTATAAAATAGCTGATTTTACGTAATATTTCTTTGTACTGTTTTTTATTGTTTTTTATATTTTCAAATAATATTGCTGCCTGTACCAGACTATCCAGATCTGCTTCCGTGATCCCATGAGTATGCAATTCTGCATGTTCAGTTGTATTTAAAATAAGATTATATTTCTTTGCAATCTCATCAAGTATTATTATTTCAATTGAAATATCTAAATTATCACCAATTGAATTTCCTATTCGCAGTGCATGGTAAGCAAAATTGTTAGTTAAAAATGAATTTGCATCTAACTTCTTAGCTACTATCTCCGGGACAGCATGTGTAGCCAAATAATTATTCAAAATTTCTAATCGTTTCATTATACTATTCCCCCAAAATGTAAAAATAGACAACTGTTTATACTGTTATTCTTTACAATTAAAAAACTAATCGTGCTATCCTTTAGCATAAGTATAGCAGAACAACAAACATATTATACTATACCTAATAATTTTTTACAACTGAGCCATTTCGCAATTATCATTCAACAATCGCTTTAAAAAAGCAACTAAAATAATTTCATGCTGCGATGGAATACCGCTATAGTATCCATTTTATTTTTTATTTGCAATTTTAATTCGATTATTTATAATGCTATTAAAATTTCCTATTATTTGAGGGGTGTGTATGCCAAAGAAAGAGTACATTTCCGGGACATTTTGTATAGATATCAAATGCACTCATCACAAAGCTCTAGAACAATATACTGGTGATGAGTATTTTAAACAGAAAGCACTTCTGTGTGCTGATTGTTATGCGTGGAAATTTTTCATTTGGCTTAGAGATCATAAGTATCGTATAATACAAACGCTGCCTGAGATCTCTGCCCGTGAGCTGGCTGCACGCATTAAAGGAATTGATCCGGTCAGGGTTGAAGATTTAACCGAAGATGAAATATTATGTTTATAGTGTAAGAACTATATAATATAATTACTATTTAACAAAATTTGCATTTTAAATGGAGGAGTATGATGGTGCGCACTATTGGAATAGTCATCGTTACAATTATAATTATAGCAATTTTGCTTGATGCTGTTGTATCCATACTTTCACGACCACAATTAGGAAGAAAAGCATGTCAGGCTGCAAATATCCCTTACAAAACAGTTATTGCCCACCGAGGTGCTTCATACTGGGCGCCTGAAGAAACATATTTTTCGTATATGATTGCAAAAAATGTAGGCGCTGAATATCTGGAAATGGATGTTCAACGCACCAAAGATGGTGTTATTATTGTTTTTCATGACGATACCCTCAGTCGTATAACAAATATAGCGCAGGTGTTCCCCGCAAGGGTTAATGACCCCATAAACAGTTTTACCATAGCCCAATTAAAACAATTAGAGGTTGGCAACTGGTTCAATTCATCGTTTCCCGAAAGAGCTAAGAAATCATATGAGGGCACTAAAATATTGACCCTAGACGAAGTTATCGATATTGCACTATCAGATGGGCAATTACATCCATTATATATCGAAACAAAAAGCCCAAAAAATTTTCCTGGTATTGAAGAACAACTGGTCCACATACTTAAAACGCGCGGCTATATACGTAACGCTGAAGATAAAAATAAATCTCCAAATGCACCTGTAATATTTCAATCATTTGAAATAGAAAGCTTACACCTTCTTAAAAAATATGCCCCCCAGGTTCCGCGAGTTTATTTGATTGATGAGGATATGGTAAGCCAAAAAGGTTGGGATACGATTATACAGGAAGCAAAACAGGCACAATGTGCTGGTCTTGGACCATCGGGATATCTTGGCTGGCCGTGGATAATAGGCAAAGCTCACCGTAATGGAATGCTTGTTCATATATACACTGTTAATAAAATATGGCAATTCCGCCTTTTAAACTGGTTTGGTGCTGACGGTTTTTTTACCGATAGATGCGAATTACTAATGGAATATTATGTAAAACCGCATAAGAAACCATTTAATGAAATTTTATCAAGCATTGAATAAACGGTAAAGCTTTTCTTTACATGTGGGTTTTTGTTTTTTAAATTGTAATATTCATAACAAATAATCACCAGTATATATGCGCATTTTACATTTTTATTCTTATACATCATGATCTATAAACAAGGATTATGCTTCTACAAAAAGCTATATGATACGCAGCAATTGACCGATATGTAAACTGGTATGGTATATACATTTTACTTGACTATCAATATATTATTATATAATTTAAAAAATACTATTTTGTTTTTTATCCTTCAGACAGGAGATGTTTAATGAGTGAATGGTCAATAGCTGGCAGAGGAATATTAACACCCGACAAGTTCATCAAAAAGACAAATATCGTTGTGAGCGACGGGATAATTGAAAAAATTGATGGAAAAACTAATTTTTCCATTGAAGTTGACGGCATAATTGTTCCCGGTTTAATAAACAGTCATGACCATTTACTTGGTACATATCATCCTAAAGTTGGTAATGGTCCTTATGAAAATTGGCTCCCGTGGGATAATGATCTTAAGAGCTCTCCTATATATGAAGAACGTCAGCAAATTGAAAACCGTGACCTTTATCTTTTAGGTGGTTATCGCAATCTGTTAAGCGGTGTAACAACCGTTTCTGATCATATACCCCATTTTGTAAATGATCCGTTCATTGATATACTTCCCGTTAAAGCTTTAAAAAACTATGCACTGGCTCATGCCGTTGTTTCCTTTGCACTTGCATGGGGGGATGGTATAACAACAGAATATCAAAAGGCTGTTAGGGAAAAAATCCCCTTTATCACTCACTGTGGCGAGGGTTTTGATGATGAAACCCGACATGACATCGACACCTTAGAACGGTTGGGTGCACTTGGCGAATATACGGTCCTTATTCACGGGATAGCGTTCACTGAAAATGATATCAAACGTATAAAAAAAGCTGGAGCCTCAGTTGTATGGTGTGGTGACTCAAACATGTATATGTTCAACCGCACAGCAAATGTAAAGCTCATGTTGGACCATGGTGTCAATGTATGTATAGGTACAGACTCCCCTATGTCAGGTGGCGAGAATTTACTTTACGAGATAAAATTTGATCGCAAATTATACAAAAAGCTATATGGCCAGGAATTGAGCGATGAAACAATAGTTAAAATGATTACTGTGAATCCGTCATATGCTTTTAAACTACCTGACCACGGTGCTATCAAGCCAGGTAATGTTGCCGATTTTATCGTCATATCCCGCATAGAGGATAATCCTTACTCGTCTGTAGTGAACGCTCAACTTGAAGATATTGCACTGGTAGTAATTAATGGCAAGCCAATGTATGGCGACAGCTCATATAAAAAACTCTTTGACTATAATAGAGTTAAATACCAAGAAATAATCTTACGGAACAGGCATAAACTGGTTGTTGGGGATTTATTAGGATTGCTGCGGAGAATAAGCAAAGCAGTTGGCTATAAAAAGGAATTCCCGTTTATTCCAGTTGAATTTGATATATAACTGTGTGCGAGGATTTTTATGTCAAATGGTTCACCAACTCAAGGTATTACCACACGAACCTACAAACCAGGATCAATTGTTTATTTTGAAAACGATAAAAGTGAAAATATTTATATTCTTAAATCTGGTCTAATAATCTTAACATCACAGAAGCTGGAAACTGGAGAAGAAGTAAAAGAAGAAGTACGGCCAGGTGAATTTTTTGGTGTTAAATCAGCACTAGGACGATATCCTCGTGAAGAAACCGCACAGGTTATCAAAGAATCTGTTGTTCTGGTGTTGACTCTTGCTGATTTTGAGCGACTTATTTTAAAGAATGTTAATGTAGTTATGAAAATGCTCAGAATTTTTAGCAACCAGCTCAGACGAATAGGCAGGGCAGTACGGGAAGTATTGGGGGAAACAAGTACCATAAACCCCGAAGAAGAACTTTTTAAAATTGGAGAATATTATTATAGAGCTGGACGTTTTAATCAGGCCCGATATGCATATAATAAATATCTTGAATATTACCCAAATGCAAAATATTCTGATTTAGCCACAAAAAGAATACGAGAGATAGACTCAGGTCAGGCTGAGTCAAATATTGCTCCTCAACCCACAAAACGTAAAGAGGTAGAAACAACAGAAGAACTAAAAGATTTTACTCTCGACGATGATATCCATCAAGCAAAAGATTCCGTAGTAGACGAAATGGATGATTTTTTAGGTACTGAGAATGCACAAGAACCGGCTTTTGACATAGATGAAAGCCCCAAAGGGGATATTTCTTCAATGTTTTATGATGCAATGAGCCTCTATTCACAATCAGATTATGAAGCAGCACTACAGCTTTATAAAAAAATCATAGCCCAAAAATCATTAAAAAATGATGCAGAAAATAAAATTTATCAGAAAGCCCACTTTGAAATAGGGCGTACATATTTTAAAATGGGACAATATAACGAAGCAATTGAGGCATTTTCACTCTTAATGAAGAAATTTCCACAATCAGACCTCAATGTAAATGCATTATACCATTTGGCAATGATTTACGAAGTTAAAAAACAATTTGATAAAGCAAAATCATACTATCAAAAAGTTATTTCACTAGCTGCCAAAGAGGAAATTGGCAAACAGGCTTCAAGGCGATTAAAAAATCTTGAATCACGGTAAAGGTATGCTATGTTACTTGATGAAAAGCTGTTTGATAAATTTGGCGTAGAATACGAGCCCAACGATATAATTTTTTGCGAATTTGAGCCGGGAAATGACTTTTATTTTATCCAGTCTGGAAGAGTTGAGATTGTAAAAATCATCAATAATCGTGAAAAAACCCTTGATATACTAGGCCCCGGGGATGTTTTCGGTGAAATGGCAATTCTTGAAGAAGAACCCCGATCAGCCTCAGCAATAGCTATAGATCACGTCAAGCTATTGCGTTTCAGAAGGGAAAATTTTGATGCATTGATACAAGGTAATCCGCAACTTGCATATAAGCTGCTGGTTATTTTTTCAAAACGTATATATGATGCTAAACGAAGGCTCATGATCCTGTTGCTTGATGACCCACAGTTGAAAGTAATGGATGTAATGAATATGTTAGCTGAGCAGGATCCTCATCTGGATGTTCAGGAACCTGTTACCTTGCGTGTCACAATGCAGGAAATTGCAAACTGGGCTGGCATGCAGATAAACGATGTGCAAAAAATATTGACACATCTTAATAAGTTAGGAAAAATTGAATTATTCAATGACAGAGTGGTGGTCAGAAATATAAGGGACTTTCAGCGGCTGGTAAATTCACGCCGTAAAAGCATGTATGCATAAGCTCCCGTAGCTCAGGAGGATAGAGCAGTAGTTTCCTAAACTATGTGTCAGAGGTTCGAGTCCTCTCGGGAGCAAAGCACATTCATACGCATAATAGCGGGCATATCCCGCTGTTTTTTTTCAGGGGTATTTACTATGGAAGAACGATTGCAACAAATTATAAACCGGTATAACGAAGTTGAGCATGCTATGGCTGATCCAAAAACGGTAAGTGATCAAAATTTATTTAAATCTCTCACTAAAGAACATGCCAAGCTAGCACCCATAGTTCAAAAATTTAATGAATATATTAAAATCAAAAAAGAAATTGAGGATATCACCATTGCTTTAAAAGGGGAAAAAGATCAAGAAATGATAGCTCTTCTGGAAGAGGAGATTTCCCAACTTAAAAGCAAACTTCATGATATTGAGGAAAATATTACACGATTATTATTGCCTCAGGATCCTCATGAAGGCAAAGACATTATTGTTGAAATAAGGGCTGGAACAGGAGGTGATGAGGCTTCACTATTTGCTGCTGACCTCTACAGAATGTATATTCGCTATGCTGACCGCAAAGGCTGGAAAGTTGAATTTATTGATGCCAATCAGACTGAACTAGGGGGTTTTAAAGAAGTCATTTTTTCAATAAGTGGTACCGAGGCTTACAGCTGTTTAAAATTTGAATCCGGTGTACACCGTGTCCAGCGTATTCCAGTTACTGAATCCGGTGGCCGGATCCACACATCTGCCGTTACCGTTGCAGTGCTTCCCGAAGCTGAGGAAAGTGACGTTGAGATTAATCCAGATGATATACGCATTGATGTATACCGCTCATCAGGTCATGGAGGGCAATCAGTCAATACTACCGATTCTGCTGTCCGTATTACCCATATACCAACAGGTATTGTAGTAACATGCCAAGATGAAAAATCACAGCATAAAAACCGTGCAAAAGCTCTCCGTGTTTTACGCGCACGTCTTTTTGAAAAAATGGAACGTGAACGTATGGAAAAGGAAACAGCACTTCGCCGTTCGCAGATAGGCACGGGCGATAGAAGTGAGCGCATCAGGACATATAACTTCCCTCAATCACGGGTGACAGACCATAGAATTAATCTTACTATCTATGATCTGGAATCTGTTCTTGACGGGGAACTTGACAAAATTATTATCCCATTGCGGGAAAACGAAATGGAACAGTTACTTAAAGCTTCCAATGTCTGATACTATTATCAATAATACCATTATTCATGCTATTGGCAATGCCACAAAACTTCTTGAAGATATTTCAGCAACACCACGGCTTGATGCTGAAATTCTTATGGCGCATGCATTAGGTATTGAGCGCCATAAGCTTTTTCTATTCTACAAAACTATACCAAAAAAATCGGTAATTACAAAATTTCAGCGCTTGCTTTCTCGCCGATTAAAAAGTGAACCAATTGCATATATTGTAGGTTACAAAGAATTCTATTCACTACCTTTTAAAGTCAACCGCCATGTTCTAATACCACGTCCTGAAACAGAACTTGTAGTAGATTGTGCAATCTACTACGCACCACAACATGCACACATATTAGATATTGGGACAGGAAGTGGTGCCATAGCTATCGCCATAAAATATAACAGGCCAGATTGCTTAGTATGGGCAACAGATATATCAGCGAATGCATTATCTATCGCCAAAAAAAATGCCACAACTATTTTAGGTAAAAATAAAATAACCTTTTTGCAGAGTAATCTTTTTGATTCATTACCTCCAATGACATTTGAAATTATTGTAAGTAATCCACCCTATATAAATCACGAAACATATACACTGCTGCAAAAAGATATACACTATGAACCACAGGAAGCTCTTGTGGCACCCGATAATGGATTTGGAATTATCAGATTAATATTAGAAAATGCAGGTAATTATCTTTCTGATAACGGTTGCGTAATTTTAGAAATCGGTGAGAATTTAGTAACCCAAATACATGAATGTGCCCTACGTTTCAATTACTCTCTATCAATTCTTAACGATTATGCGGGATTACCCCGCATTGCAATTGTAAAAAAAATATCAACATCTGCGAAATTATGATAAATTTACAATAATTTTAATCGATATTACTAATAACTAAGCAATGCGATAGATACGCTGCCGTTGATGTTGAATTTACATGGTTTGTACGAGCATTCCAGCAAAAAGGGGAAGCACACTGCATGATTAACACCAGAGAGGAATTGTTGCATGAGAGCAGTTTACCAGATTTTGTGGAATCATATAGGATTAGCGTTATAAGTAAACGTGATAAATTCTACGGCTTTTCAAATATAACGTGGATTCCCCAAATACATGAAATTGGAATATACTCTTTTTTCAATTATTCAGACTTTGCTACAACCAGCAATCAGATAATTAAAGATAGTGCACCAAAGAAATCATTTGGAACTCAACGTTGCAAATATACTATCATCCAGCCATTAAAGGAAAGCAAGCTTTTGTATAAAGATTCTAACCTTATGGCACATATATCTTTATTTGACTTCTTTCCTTATTATGAATCAATACATAGCAGAGAGCTTTCAAAAGAAAGTTTTGAACATATGACATCAAGCTATTTTACCCGCTGCAAGGCAAAGGTTTCACTTGAGTTTACTACAAAATCCAGGACTACAAAAAAAACTTTTGATTGTATTGGCTTTAAAGAACATACATGGGGTCTATACCCGTACAACTTCATTACCTGTGACAGCAGAGTTGTTGTGCATTTCCGCGATCAAACCATTGCATTCAGATATATTGAATATAATGGTATGAGCTATTCATACGGCTGTATTTCCCGAAAAAACGGTAATCTGGCGTTAGTACTCATAGAACTGGAATTTTTATCCATTAAAAATTCATTGCTTGAATCATCAGAATTCACCTATAAAGATGCCCAGGACGACATTGATTTAATTGTATCAAAACCCATTAAAATACAAACCATTGATGTGCCAAAAAAAGTTAAAAAATCTCATATCCATGTAATAAGTTTTTCAGACTTTACAGTAATAGGTACCAACAAAAAAGGATATGGAATTGAAGAACATTATATTTCATTTGATCGCTTAAAAAATACTATGTAATATTCCATTATGGTAATCACATCAGAACAACTCAAACGCCTGGGACTTTTTATAATTCTTTTAATAATTTTATTATTGTATAATGTATATTCTAAATTACATTTTAACTGGTATGGTATTGATATTATTGTCAGATCGTATTCTTTTCTCTTTTCATTTTTATGTATTTTTAATTACACACAATTAGATTTTAAAAGTTACAAGCTACTATATGCTAATCGTTTTCCTAAGTATGCACATATCATTATTTTTTTTGAATCCAGAATTATTCCTTTTTTAATAATATATATTATTGCAGCCCTTCATACATTAATAGACAATATAAATAACAGCAATTGGCCCTATACCGCCTACGTTGGGATACTAGATGGGAGATACACAAATATCATTTTTTATTCATTAATCCTTTTTGCTGTACTTCGTTACAAAGTAAAACCTTTAATTGCAATACCATTGTTTATTGGCGGTTCTATAGCATTTTATATAGTAGACAAGCTTATCTATACTAATCTTATAGCAGGGACAGGTATTGTCATTACAAAACTTATAAAACTTTCTATACTGTCAGGGGTATTAGTATTTGAATTCTTTCAATTAAATATTTTTCAAATAATTGTAATCAGCCTGCTTACCAGTAGCATTATCTTTTCAGGAACTATCGGAACATATTTATTTTTGTATTCTTTTACAAAGCAAGAATCTATTAAAAAGGAAATTCTTTTTAAACTGCTTCGCTATGGAATTCCATTGAATATTAATTATCTAAAACAGTATGTGTTGGAAACACGTAATTACAAAGACTATCAACTATTTATGGTATATTCCACTGAATTAAATATCCCAGTTCATTTTACTGACAAGCAGTGGGAGACGCTTCTCTTTTCTGAAAATATTGAAATGGCTGATGAGGTAGCATCAGTGTTATTAACAAAAAGTATCACTGTATCCTTTGATTCCATCATCGATTATGCATCAAATATGTCATCCAACCAAAATGAAAAATTACAATCTGCTGCTTATTTAGCACGACTGGCTGCCCGTTTTGCTGATGGTAATGAAAAAAAAATAATTAATAGATTTGAACAGGGCAATCTATCATTGCAAATCTGGCTCATGAGTGTAATGGGCTATCACAAAAAAATTATATATCTACCTGTTTTGCTCCCCTACTGTGCCAACAGAAACACAACACTGGCAACTACAGCTTACAGCACTCTGGTACAAATAACCGGCAAAAATCCATCTGTTGAATTAAATTTGCCTACCAATGACCCTCGAGTACTTAACGCGTTTAAAGATTTTTATTTTCATACCGGCAATATAAAATAACCGGGCAACTGCTGCATTTAGGATTGCGAGCAGAACACACTGTTCTCCCATGATATATAAACAGCAAATGCACTTCAATCCAATTTGATCGTGGAATGCTTTCCATTAATTTTTTTTCAATTTCTACAGGCTTTCTTGTTTCTGCATAGCCCATTCTGCTGGCAACACGTGCCACATGGGTATCAACAGGAATTGCCGGAATACCAAAACCAAACGCCAATATAACATTGGCTGATTTCCTTCCTACCCCCGGCAATTTCATCAAATCTTCACGCGTACCAGGAACAACACCATTAAATGTATCAATGATGGTCCTTGCCAGTGTAATAATATGTCTTGCTTTGTTGTGATAAAATCCTGTAGGCTTAATAATTTTTTCAACATCATGTATATCTGCCTGTGCAAGCGAAGCAAAATCAGGATATATGGTAAAAAGTGAAGGTGTAACCATATTAACCTGATTATCTGTAGTCTGTGCAGACAACACTACTGCAACACACAACTGGTATAAATTATTATACCGCAATGGAGGTACAATCTGATAATGCTTCTTTAATATATTAATTATTTTTTTTGATGTTGCTCTGTCAATCATTGGCTATCGATGCTAATAGTGCTTGTGCTTCTTTTTGTCGCGTTTTCAGGGCATTATTGTCTGCTATATCATTATCATTATAATACCATCCACAGATCAATGGTTCAGTGTATTTCATGGTAATGATTGCTCCTAAATCATGTTTTGCATTTAATGTATCATTTTGGCGTAAAAAAAGTTTTGCTCTGAAATAATATGCCTCAAAATGTTTTGGATTTTTTTCGATAGCTAGCGTTAAATAATCTAATGCTTTTTTAGCATCATTCATAAAAAAATGCGCCAATCCTGCTCCAAAAAGAATATCATAATCAACGTAGTTTTTCTGTATCAGCCTTGTAAAATCTAATGCTGCCCATTCATATCTTCTCTTATTTATATTTTCCCATGCATTGACAATGGTTTGATTGATATATGGATCATCAAATCGCCACAAATTTTTATGGCTGATATGCTTTGCTGAAGTACACTGCAAAAACAATAGAGTCATGATGCACAGTAAATACACTATATATTTTTTCATACCTGTTATTCCCTCACAATTTTTTCTAATACATTCTTTATCTTTTTCAAGGCTTGAGCACGATGGCTGATTGAATTTTTCACCTCCAGAGGTAGCTGTGCCATAGTTTTCCCAAACTCCGGTAAATAAAAAACAGGATCATATCCAAAACCCTGATCACCTAAAGGTTCTTTTGTAATAAAACCTTCACACACCCCTTGTTCAATATATTCCCTGCCATCAGGAAAAACTAGTGCCATTACACACACAAAGCGCGCTGTACGCTTATGGTCTGGAACTGTATTCATTTTTTGTAACAGCAGCATATACCTTTCTTCATCTGTTTTCAGGTTGCCATAACGTGCAGAATACACTCCCGGTTCACCATTTAACGCATCCACGATCAGCCCCGAATCATCTGCAAGTGCAGGTAAACCGGTCACCTTACATACATATCTTGCTTTTATTAACGCATTCTCCTCAAACGTTGAGCCTGTTTCTTCTATATCTCCTATGGTAAAATAGTTTTCAAGCGAGGCGAACGTTATTGATGGCAGTCCATACGCCATTATTTCTTTCATTTTTCCCTTATTGCGTGTAGCAACTACAATTTCCATATAAAGTTTCTGCTCCCGGATAATATATTTGCTTACTTATATTAACTATAATTAAATTAATAATAGATACTGTGCTGCTATCATATCTTGTTAACGTCTGTCAAAAGAGGTTCAATATTCTTAAATGCATCAAAAAATAAGTCAATCCAAAATAATAGCATCCAGTATTTTTTATTTATTTTCATTGAAAATTTTCTTATCGTACCATTATAATACCTTGCCATGGAAGATCAGAAGCAGATAAATATTTTAAGAATAGGTGTTGCCAATCTATCTGAACTTGAAGAGATAGTGAAGGCATTCCGCTTGATGAATCAATATGCAAAGCGCAGGCGCTTTGTTGTTTCGCGTGAAGAATTACGAGATATGTATGGGAATATTATAGTTGAAAAAGCACATGATATCAATATATCGGTTGTAAAACTGCTTCAGCGAAACTTCAAGCCTGACAATGATTTTAAAATATTCAGCTCAGATGAGGGGATAGCGATAGTTACTAATACTGAATCACCTAATGCAAAGGAATTTTCGTTACAACTTATAGCCACCATTGAAGGAATAGGCGGGGGAATCTATAAACCATTTATTGATATAGTACCAAGCTTTTATGAACTGTTCAAGTTATTTGAAAAGGGGCTATCGCCAAAAATGGTGGTAGTGGGATATATCCCTATAAAACAGGTTGCTCAAGAGGTTTCCATGTATAATGAAATTAAAAAATATGACCCTTATATTAGAATTCTTGATATTACACATGATGAATTAAAACCAAAATCCTTTTTAAAAGGCGCTGTAACATTCCATTTTGACAATACCCATAAAGTGTGGCAAAGATTTTTAACCAAACTAATTCAGGAATACACTAAACCATATTTTATGGAACAAATTACAAGATAATGTAATTCATAGTATGAAACAAAAGGTACTACAGTATTTTGCCATAACACTTTTCATAACAGTTATATGTTGTAGCATACTTATTTCTATTTTATTGAACTTCATTGCACCATACTCATTTATATTTTATTTAACTATACTCTGTACTATTTTGTTAATTTTTCTTTTTGTTTTTACCATAAAAATACATAAAAACCTCTTTGAAGATCAGATTAAAACATTATACTCAATAATTGAAAACTTTAAAAAAGGGATATTCCAGCATAGTGATGAAAAGATAATTAAGGATGGCCCCTTTGGAGGGCTCTATACACAGTTACTAACAGCTTCAAGAAATATTGAAAACATCATTAAATCACAAAAAAGCGAAATTGAAAAGCTCAGAGAACTGTATACTAACATGATGTTTTCAATGAATGCTTACATAGTTGTGATTGATTTAAATAATACTATCATTTTTACCAATGACTCATTTTTAAATAAATTTCAATACACTCCGCTTGAAGTAACAGGCAAAAATATCTCTGAAATTTTTTATTTTTTAACAGGTACTGTATTACAGGCCATTGACGAGATAAAAAAAAGTCATGAATCAATAGTACTGGAAAAAGCTCACCTTATATCTAATAACCGTATCTCCGTTATTGTCAATATTAAATTGTCGTATATGATTTCAAACAATGAGCCTCAAATAATTATGGTAATGGATGATGTGACAAGCAAAACAAAGCGCGACTACCAGATATCGCTCATTACACGGTTATCAGAACAAATACAAAAAGACGACGTGTTAGATCACGTATTGCGTACTATATTAACTGCTGTAACATCCGGTACAGGACTTGGATTCAATCGTGCTATGCTTTTTTTAAAGGATGAAAAAAATAATGTCCTCTATGGACGAATGGCTGTTGGGCCGGATACTCTTGAAGAGGCATTTTCCATCTGGAGCAGTTTGAGCCCTCAAAAAGATAAAGAAATTTTAAGCAGAGGATTAAATGGTGATGACATCCATGGCAAAAAGTTAAAGGAAAAAGTAGAACATGCTTCTTTTGATTTAAATGAACACACTATTTTCACTGAAGCATTTACATCAGGTGAACCCATTCATGTCCAAGATGCGTACAGAGACCATCGTTTGAATGATGAAATACGATCATTCATGGACGTGAATGAATTTGTTGTTGTTCCTCTTATTGCTTTGAATAAAACTATTGGCATTATCATAGCTGATAACAAATTCAATCAAATGCCAATTACCCAGGATAATGTTGATCTTTTAACTGTATTTGCCTATCAGGCAGCATTATCTATAGAAAGCTATAACAACCTGGAGCTTCTTAAAAAAGAAATGGAAAAAATAAAACAGCGCCAAGAAGCCATAGTTGAATCGGAAAAACTGGCTGCCATTGGCCGTATCGCATCACACATTGCTCACGAAATTAGAAATCCTCTTGTGACTGTTGGTGGATACTCACGCAGGATATTCCAGGATGCTAGTGAAAATCCACCTAATGTACAAAAAATAAAAAAAGCTGCACAGATAATAATGACCGAAACCGAGCGGCTTGAAAAAATTCTTGCAAATGTAATGGATTTCACCAGGCCATCTCCTTTTCTGCTGCGGTTTAATAATATCAATGAAATAATCAAAGATACTGCTTCACTGCTTTCCAATCTTTTCCAGGAAAGGCGCGTGGAGCTATCGCTACAACTTCAGGAAGTACCATTAATCAAATCCGATTTTAACCAGATGAAGCAGGTAATGCTCAATCTCTTGCAAAATGCTTTGGACGCAACTCCACCTTACGGTGTGGTGGAAGTTAAAACGTATGCAGATGACAAATATGTGTACATCGAAGTCAGCGATACAGGTACGGGAATAAATGAAGAAAATATTAATATAATATTTGAACCTTTTTATACAACAAAGACTACTGGAGTTGGTCTTGGCCTTGCAATTGTAAAAAAAATTGTAGTTGATCATAACGGGGAAATAAAAGTAGCTAATAAAGAAAGGGGAGCTGTATTTACAATTTCAATACCTCTGCCATAAAATAGTAAAAGTTTACATGATAGTGTATTAAGATAAAAAAATGTTTTTGCTTTTTTTAAACAATGATGTACCTTAGTTAATAGAAATATACATCAGGAGGTTGTTATGAAAAAAATACTGATTGTTGAAGATGAACAGCATCAACGCGAACTGTATGCAATGGAACTCCAGGAAGAAGGATATGACGTTGACCAGGCAGCAAATGGGAAGGAAGCGGTGGATAAAGTCAAAGCTAATAAATATGATTGTGTAGTGCTAGATATTCGCATGCCCGAAATGGATGGCATTGAAGCACTGGGAAAAATCCTATCACGTGATAAAAAGGTCCCCATTATTATCTATACTGCATATTCCAATTATAAAAGCAATTTTATGACCTGGACAGCAGATGCGTATATTACAAAGTCATCCAATTTAAAAGAACTAAAAGATAAAATCAAAGAACTGGTATCAGCACGAAGCTAAATGGAACTGCAGCAGGCACTGAAAAAAACCCTTGTTTTTATCCTTGCCGGTGGGCAGGGCGAGCGCCTTTACCCTTTAACTAAAGACAGGTCAAAGCCCTCTGTCCATTTTGCAGGCACCTACCGAATTATTGATTTTTCATTGAGTAATTGTATCAATTCTGATTTGAGCCGTATTATAGTGCTGACTCAATACAAATCTTTATCGCTTGACCGCCATATTAAAACAGCATGGAATCTTTATTTCAGGGAGTCGGGAAATTTTATTGATGTTGTCCCACCACAGCAGCGCTATGACGAAAACTGGTATCTGGGGACTGCAGATGCCATATTTCAGAATATATATATCATCGAACATCAAAAACCTCATTATACAGTGATACTATCCGGTGATCATATCTACAAAATGGACTATCGAAAAATGCTTAAATATCATATCCAGAAAAATGCAGATATGACTATTGCCGCATGCGAGATGCCAATAGAAGAAGCCAAGCGCTTTGGAGTTCTTGTAACCGATAGCTCCTTACGGGTAGTTGGTTTTGAAGAAAAACCTGCAAACCCAAAACCAGTCCCCGGAAAACCTGACGTTGCATTTGTTTCCATGGGAATTTATATTTTCACAACTGAAAAACTTGTTCGCTACGTATCTGACGATCATAAGCTGGATAGCACAAAAGACTTTGGTAAAGATATTATCCCGCGTATTTTTGCAACCGAGCGCGTGTTTGCTTACGACTACGTTGCCAACGAAGGAGAGCGCGCTTATTGGCGCGATATAGGTACTATCGCCTCATACTATGAAGCCCATAAGGATATCATATCAGTAACACCCATTCTTAACCTGTATGATAAGGAATGGCCTATTCGTACTTATATGGAACAGTGGCCTCCGGCAAAATTTGTCCACAATGAAGAAGGAAGAAGAGGCATTGCAATCAATTCACTCATAGCCAATGGTGCTATCATAAGCGGTGGATATGTGGAAGAATCGGTTATATCACCCGGTGTAAAAGTTAACAGCTATTCAGAAGTTAGAGGAAGCATTATTATGCATGGGACAACTGTTGGGAGGCATGCTAAAATAAAAAATGCTATCATTGATAAAGATAACCATATACCTGAAAATATGCACATTGGCTACAACCTAGAAGAAGACAAAAGGCACTTTACAGTAACCCCTGAAGGTATTGTTGTAATACCCAAAGGCTATCTGCAATAAATTTATCGTAAACCACATATTTGGTGATAGATTAATTAGATATTATTTTGGGAGGAATTGTTCCGTGGAGTGTAATTTTATATTCTGTCTACACAACCATCAACCTGTTGGGAATTTTGACCATGTGTTTAAATGGGCATATGACGACTGCTACAAAAAAACCCTTGATCTTTTATATCAATATCCTGAGTTTAAATTTGCAATCCACAATTCTGGACCCCTCCTTGAATGGATAGAAGATCATGACCCCACATATTGTGATATGCTATCACAGATGGTACAGCGAGGTCAGGTTGAAATTATTGGCGGTGGATTTTATGAACCTATTTTTTCCATTATAAGCGAAGATGACATCCATGGACATATTGCCCTTATGCAGAATTTCTGCAAAAATCGCTTTGGTGTTGAGCCTGTTGGCTTCTGGACAGCTGAACGTGTATGGGATCCTGATATCCCCCGGCTGGTTTATGACTTTAAATTACAATACACTTTGCTAGATGATATTCATTTCCGTTATGCAGGAATACCTGAAAGTGGCCTGTATGGCTATTACATTACCGAGCGATTACTGAAGCCCCTTAGGGTATTCCCAATTGATAAATTCCTGCGCTATTCAATACCATTCAAATTGCCTCAAGAAACCATAGATTATTTCAAACGTCAATGCGATAGATACGGCAATTGCGCATTTGTATATGGAGATGATGGTGAAAAGTTTGGTGTATGGCCACATACCTATCAATGGGTTTTTGAAGAAAAATGGCTACAAAATTTTATAGAAGCAATTCTAAAAGAAAAATTCATAAATCTTATTCATCCTAAAGATTACATTAAGCAGTACCCACCCATAGACAGAGTATATCTCACTCAGGGCAGCTACTATGAAATGTCTGAATGGGCTCTGCCTGCTGAAAGTGCTGCAGAACTTGTAAGGATTCATAATGAAATTAAATCTGCTGGCAGGGAAAAAGAATTTTATCCATTTTTAAAAGGTGGTGTGTGGAACAATTTTTTAAACAAATATCCTGAATCAAATGCCATAAATAAACGCACCCTCTATCTTTCTCGTGAGATCATAAGTCATGAAATGAAAACAGGAAAAGACCTTTCTAAAGCAAAAATTGAAATATATAAAGCACAATGCAATTGTGCCTACTGGCATGGGCTTTTTGGCGGTATCTATCTCACACACCTCCGAGGTGCACTGTATGAACATATTTGTGCCAGCGAAGAAATTCTCTTCACCCATAAGAAGATAGACAAACCTGAGATAATTGCAAATGATTTCCGCAATGAAGGCTCAGATCAGATCTTCATGCGCAACAGTTCATGTAGTATTCTTGTTAATCCATCATTTGGTGCTTCAATTTCTGAATTTAGCAACCGTACAAAAAGAGTGAATGCGTTTGATGTTATTGCACGCCGAAAGGAAGCATACCATCAAATATTAGAACAACTGAATGAAGACGATCTTAACAATGATTCAGTAAAATCCATCCATGATATGGTAATGGTAAAAGAAAAAGGACTGAAGCGCTACCTTGTGTACGATAGCTCTCGCCGATACTCATGCAAAGAACTTTTATTTACATCAATGCCCTCAGCAGAAGAACTTATGTTCAATACAATACGTTATACGGATTGCTCACAGTATCCTTATGCATATTCAATCACAAATAATAGTATTATATGCGATAGCACATGCTCTCCATTGCCAGCAATAACAAAAACTATTACCATCCACGATATTGATCCAATTGTTACTGTACATTACACAATAAGCAAATATAGTGGTATTCTGGGAATAGAATGCAATGTCAATATGCGTGCTCCACATGCAAAGGAATGCTACTATAGCATTGAAGGGCTGAGTGAAGAAGATTCATATCTGGACAGTATTGGCAAATCTGAAAATATTTCGCAGTGTGCAATTGTTGATAATAACCGTAACGTCACATTCAACTTACAGATTAGTAAGCCAGTAACTTTACTTCGCTATCCTTTATACACCGTTTCACAATCTGACTCTGGTTTTGAGAAAAACTATCAGGGAAGTTGCATTGTGTTATGTATAAATGTGGATAGTACCCTGGAGATTGATCTTACAATGTCTCTGCTATGATTATATGCTTTATGATACTATTTATAAAAAAAGTAATTGCGTATAAACTTTATTTTTCCTTTTCTTCTTTGTTCATCTCCTGTAGAACTGCTTTTTGAACCTGCTGATAATGCCGGGGCGAGTGCATTACAAGCGTTGTAAAGATATATTCATCCTTATGCTGCATGAGCGCATTGACATGTGCAACCAGGTCTTTTATCTCAAAATCAGAGCGTACTATCTTTTGCTGTATATCATTAGTGACTATCTCCTGAATGAAATTATAATGAGCTTTAACAAATTCTATTGCATGCTCTTTTTCAGGAGTGTTTGGTTTATAATTAGCCAGAGCCTTTATTATATTATCACTGGTCAAGATTGATGTTATCTCATCCATAACTAATATACGTTCAGGCTGCTTTTCTTGCGTTCCCATCGAAAGCTCCTACTAAAATAGAATTTCAAAAACGTCATTCTGTGCTTGATACGGAATAGTATGTATTAATTAATTGATTCATGAATCAACCCGTTTATATACATTTAGAATTCATGATGATTTACTATACATATTTCCATCATGTTTGAACCACTACTCACAGTGTTGTGTATAACTTCTTTGAATATATTATCATATTTTTTTTCATATAGATTCTGTTAAGTCTAAAAAGTGCTCTCCATCGCTATGTGCATTTCTCTTTATACTAATCATACAAAAAAACAAATTGTCAACAAAAATTAAGGGCAGTGCTAACCACTGCCCTTATACCATCGTATCTAGTATATTATACTTTACATCTTCTGCACAAGCATCATTATTTTATTGGGATATGTTTCCTTAATTTCTATTTTAAACCCTATACTATTTGCTTTACCTACAAGTTCATCAGCTAAATCTGTTGTTTTACCTGCAAATTCAACATCAATTTTGGACTGCTTACCAGCCTGCCCTCTCACATACACTTTTTGAATTCCTCGTATCCTGTTCTGCAAGATATCCCTGAACTTTGTTAGGCCATTGTAATCCAATCCAACAATGTTTAGCGTTATCATTCTGTGAGTTGCTGCAAGCAAAAACTTTTTGGTTATCTGATTCATAAAAGGCCCGGATTTAAACTTTCCCGTTTCCTCGTCAGTATTGCCTAAAATCTTCACCAGAGCACGCTGGATAGCAATCTTGGAAGCAGTTGCATCGTCAATATGAGCACCTGGCATATTAACACTTGTTGAAGCCAGAATGCTGCCAGTATACACATCAATTGCTTTTAAATTGAGGATTGCCTGTTTTGATTTCATATTAGCCGAATACTGTTTTAGTACTGCTGACTGATCTGATGTCTTTACATCACCAACAATTATACATTCGGCTCCAACATCATCCAGCAATAATTCCTGTACATTCCCTCCAACCTGGCCCTGCATAGCCTGCATCATCTTTGCTCTGTCTTTTTTAATAAGTTGCTGCACAGTTGCTGCATCAACAAATTCAAAACCGGCATTCTGCATAATTTCCATCATCGTAAGTTCTGTTACGGTAAAACCAGGTTCATTTTGCTGCCCTTCAAATGTTTCACGCACCAAAATCATGAATTTGGGGCGGCCATAATTTTTTAATGTTGCTTCAATAGTATCATTGACTGCCTGTGGGTATACTTCGCCATATATTCTTACAGTATAAGCACCTTCCTGTGACCCTTCTTTAATAACCCTCCAGTTGCGCACCATGCCGGTTGATTTTGCTTCAACAATTGATTCTACAAGTGCAAAATCCTCAACTAAAGCACGGCCTTCAATAGTTGTCCCCAATTTCATTTTAACAAGCTTATTCATGGCATCATCAATTGCCCTGTCCCGTGCAAGGGCAATATCATTATCAAAAATCGCAGCAAATCCATCTGCTTCACCACACATTTCACATTCAGCTTTTGATGGCTTCTGCTGTGGTTTGGAACCACCACAAGCAACAAAAGAAATAATTACTACAAGCGTAATTAGGAAAACATATCGTTTCATAGTTGAACCTCGTATTTTGTAATAATATATTATATATAGATATTTGTATAGAAGATACAATACAATATTTCAATGAGCAAGTCAAACTATTTTTACTATATCATCACACATATAATAATTGAAATCACAGATTGCTTATCAGTTGTGGTGTTGTTACTATTTTATTTAAAATAGTGTTGACAAGGACTTCAACTGTTAAAGTATTGTTGTAAAATGTATATGTGCAATTATTTTCAAGGGTAAGGAGGGTTATTCATGAGCCTTTCAAGTTTATACGACCTGCCTGTCGACCAGATAACCAGGGAATCTTACTTTAACGTTGGTGGCATGCATGGTTTCATGAGATGGGGTGTTTATATCTTTTTAGTTATTGCAGGTGTATATATTCTGTATAGTTTAATTCAAAGAGTGAGAATCTGGAGAAAGGGTAAACCAGAACTGAGAACCGATTTTCACGAAAAAAGAATTATAGCGCTCATTAAATATGTATTTCTTCAGAAAAAAGTACTCAGGGAAAGCTATGCAGGTATAATGCATGCTTGCCTTTTCTATGGTTTTGTTGGATTATTCATTGTAACGCTCATCTTGCTAGTTCAAGAAGACGTGACCGAGCTTTTCTTCCATTTCAAATTCTTGGTGGGTGACACTTATCTACTTTGGTCACTTGCAGGAGATGTATTTGGCGTTGCAGTTATTGTTGGACTGGTAATGGCATTCTGGCGCCGGTACAAGGTCAAGCCAAGTCGTCTTGATACCAAGCCAATTGACACCTTTGCGCTGGTACTCATTGCTTTTATTATCCTCACTGGGTTTATGAATGAAGCTCTGAGAATTGCAATTACTGGTTTTCCCAAATTTGAAGTATGGTCACCAGTAGGGTATACTCTGGCTCATCTATTTGGCTGGCTCAGCATACCCACTCTTGAAGTAACTCACTATATCAACTGGTGGCTTCACATGATAGGAGCTTTTACATTTATCGGGCTCATAGCAACTGATAAATTAGGCCATGTGCTTATTACCATGCTTAATGTATACTTCCAGAATCTTGACAATGAAAACCCAAAAACAAAGTTTGCAATGCCGGTTATTAGCCCACAGGAGTTTGAAACGGCTGAATCATTTGGAGTAGGGACAGTTGAACATTTTACCTGGAAACAACTCATGGATGGTGATGCATGCACTCGTTGCGGCCGATGTCAGGATAATTGCCCTGCATATCTTACTGAAAAGCCTCTATCGCCCAAGAAGATAATAAATGATGTTAAAGCTGCAATGGATGACCGCATTCCAAAACTTCTTGTAGCTCAAGACCCTGCTCAAGTCCAGTCCAAAGCATTAATTGGGGAATATGTACAAGAAGATGAGATATGGTCATGTACAAACTGTGCTGCATGTATGGAAAACTGCCCTGTTCAGATAGAGCACGTGCCAAAAATAAATGACATGCGCCGTTATCAGGTACTCATGGAAGGCAAAATGGCACCTGAACTACAGACTTCATTTAGCAACATGGAAAATAACTCCAATCCTTACGGCTTTGCATTTGCAGCCCGTGGTGACTGGGTCACTGAAGATTTAGGAGTTAAAACATTAGCTGAAGATCCCGATGTTGATTTCCTCTACTATGTGGGTTGCGCCGCATCATACGACAAGCGTAACCAAAAAGTGGCGATAGCTCTATGTAAAATACTTAAGGCTGCAGGATACAAAGTTGGCATCCTTGGTGCAGAAGAAGCCTGTTGTGGTGACTCTGCAATGCGTGCAGGGAATGAATACTTATTCCACTCACTGGCTACCCAGAATCTTGAAACATTCAAAAACTACGGCGTGAAGAAGATAATTACGACATGTCCACACGGATACAACATGCTTAAGAAAGAATATCCAAAGTTTGCTAAAGTTGGTGTTGATTCAAGTGGTAATCCATTAGAAGCAAATTACGAAGTGTATCATCACACTGAGGTAATCATGGATCTTATCAAATTAGGGAAGATACGTTTAACAAAGCCTCTTAATGAAACTATTACATACCATGATTCCTGCTTCCTTGGAAGATACAATGATATCTATGATCAACCGCGAAATATAATAAAAGCAATACCAGGTACCAACTTTGTTGAAATGAGCAGAAACCATGAACGCAGCTTCTGCTGTGGTGCTGGTGGCGCACGCATGTGGATTGAGGAGCATTTAGGTACTCGTATAAATCAATTCAGAACAAAAGATGCCCATGCAACCGGTGCAACCAAAATTGGTACCGCCTGCCCATTCTGTTTGACCATGCTTTCTGACGGTGCAAATGAACTTGATATTCAGAATCTTCAAACATTTGACCTGGCAGAATATGTCTGGGAATCAATGGAAAAATAAATTTGATAGTACGTTTTAAAAAGGCGTCGCTAAAAAGCGGCGCCTTTTTTATTTAATCTATCCTTTTAAACGACTGCGGATATTGGTAGGTTAAATCAATATATACCTGTTTGCCAGCATTCCAGATATCAATATGCTTTTGCATGACATCTCCT
The DNA here is from genome assembly GCA_026414805.1 of Spirochaetota bacterium. Taxonomy (NCBI): domain Bacteria; kingdom Pseudomonadati; phylum Spirochaetota; species Spirochaetota bacterium. Next base: position 48,616 of record JAOAIH010000014.1, read on the forward strand.
ATCTCTTTGGCAGGAACTCCCCCATATATTTTATATCCAGGTATTTTCTGCTTGCTGACCACAAGAGCATGTTCGGCAATGATAGCCCACTCGCCTATCTCTGCATTATCACTTAAAGTTGAATGCATTCCTATGACTGCATTGTCCATTATTGTTGAACCATGGATCATGACCATATGACCAACAGTAACGCGATTTCCAATCTGGACAAGCTGCATGGGTCTTGCGTGAATCATGCATATTTCTTCTATTGCTGTTTCATCACCTATTATTATTGTGCCATAGTCCCCACGAATAACAGCACCAAATCCAATGTAGCACCGTTTTCCTATCCGCACATCTCCAATAATTTCTGCCGACGGTGCAATCCATGAGCCTTCCCCAATTGTTGGCTTCCTGCCATTAATCTCATACAATGGCATGCATTCCTCCTTAAAACATTATATTGTTTACTGCCCAAGAATACTTACTGGTTTAGGAATAAATGTAAGTATAAAAATTACCATACATATATAGCCTATAACACGCTCACAATTGTTCAAAGGTATACCATCAGGGATATAGGGATGCCCTACCATGAGTAATGTTAGAGTAAGAATTATCCATACTACCCAACCAGGCCATAGAATCGCCAAAAAAAATAATAATATAAAAAAAATCCAGCCTGCATATCGTTGTTTTTCACCAAACAATGCATAAATGATATGGCTTCCATCAAGCTGTCCAATGGGCATAAGATTTAAATTAGTAACAAGAAAACCAATCCATCCTGCCCATGCAAGTGGTGATAGATGTACATCATTGCCGGGTGGGATTGTCCCGTGAATTATTTTTGTAAGGATATAATAAAGCATGGAATCCCCAAATACTGGGATAATATCATTTGCAGCTGGTTGCGGTAACGGCAAAACTTTTGACTGATACAGACCAATTATTGTTACAATGCAGCTAATTATAAAACCTGAAAGTGGCCCCATTGCACCAATATACAGTAATGCACGTTTGTCAGGTATCGGCGACTTAATACGTATCACCGCACCCATTGTACCAATTATAGAAGGAAATGGAATAAAATAGGGTGGTGTTGCAACCACATTAAAATGGCGTGCAGCAAAGTAATGTCCCATTTCGTGAGCAAGTAAAATACCTAATAACGAAACTGAGAAAGGCAAACCGTTAATAATTATATCAATCAGTGAATCACCACCACTTGAGCCAGCAATAGATGTTGTTATAAACGTAGTAACAAAAAGAGTAATGATAACACCCCACTTTGGAGTGTAGTCGGGATCATAGCGTGGAACCACAATTCTGCGTTCCATATTCAGTGCTTCAAAATAGCGCACCAGTAACACTCTAATTTTTTTAGATAGTGGCAACTTTTCTTCCATAGTTATTTACTCAACACCACAAGTGCATCAATTACCACAGGTTTTGAATCACTGATAATAATTGGATTGCAATCTATCTCCGATATTTCTGGATGCAATAAAGGAATAGTACTTAGAATCTGTAACAATCGTGCTAAAGCAGGTATATCTACTTCTTTTTCATTCCTGAATTTTCCAAGAAGCACTTTTGCTTTTATATCGCCAATCATCTCCATGGCATCACGTGTTGTAAGCGGTGCAACTCTGAAGGTAACATCTTTCAATGCTTCTGTGAAAATACCACCCAAACCAAAAAGTATAGCCTTCCCAAATCCTTCCTGACTTATAGCTCCTGCCATAAACTCACGTTTCCCCTCTACTAAAGGGTATACAATAACAGGTGTGGCAAATCCTGCCCGCTTTTGAATTTCTGCAAAGGCAATCTGTGCCTCCTTGCTATCTTTAACAGGAAGTATCACAAGCCCTTTTTCGGTCTTGTGCATAATATCAGGGTGACATGCTTTCATTACTACTGGGAAACGTAAAGAAGTTATAACTGAATGTAATTCATCCTCATTTTTAATTAGTTTTTCATCAGGAATTGGAATGCCATACAGTGATAACAACATTTTTGCTTCATGTTCATCAAGCGCTTTCTGCTTGTTCTTTAATGCTTTTGTGATGATTGTAACAGCTTCTTGATTCACTGCAGGCAACAAAGCCTTTTCATAAGGAAGCCGCTCTGTTACTTCTTTATACCGTAAAAGCACTGCTAATGCTTTTGCAGCTTTTTCCGGTGAATCACATACCGCAATTCCTTTTTCCTGCATTGCAACAGTAAAATCATCTTGATAATCAAAAAAAGATGACATAACAACCGGTATTCCATATTTATAGGGAATAGTGCCAGGTGTTTCAAGATCACTGGGAAGTAATCCTAAAATCTCATCAGGTTTATTGAGATTCAAAACTTCCTTTATGTGAGGGAATATGCATTCAACAAACCCTTTTCTGAAAGCTCCATGGATGCACAGTGCATCAACTTCTCCACTCTGAATAGCCAGTTCAGGTATTTTTATAGTTAATACATCAAGATCAAGATTAAACGTAATATCTACTGGATTCCCCGCTGGAGCATGGGGCGGTATCATTGGTTTAATTTTTTCCTGTAAGCTTGTACTGAATTGAGGAATGACAAATCCCTCTTTTTCACATGTATTTGCCATTGAAGTGCCAGGTCCTCCCGAATTAGTGATTATACCCACACGTTTTCCTTTGAGCCTGGGTTGTGTTGCCAGTACATGACCATGTAGATACAATTCTTCCACTGAATGAACTCGTATAATGCCAGCTTGCTTAAACAGCCCTTCATACAGATAATCAGGGCCAGCCATGGCTCCGGTATGGCTTGAGCCAGCTCGTGCACCGGCACTTGAACCTCCAACATATTGAGCAATTACCGGTTTATGTGGTGTTATGCGTGAGGCAACCTCAAGAAATCGAGGTACATCCCGTATGCCTTCAATATATAATGAAATTGCTTTAGTCTGCTCATCATTGCCTAAATATTCAAGGGCATCAATAATAGATATATCAGCCTCATTACCCACGCTTAACGCCTTACTGAAACGAATGCCATGATTCTGCAGATACATGATTGACTGCGTAATATATGTGCCACTTTGCGACGCAAACCCCAAATGGCCAGGCTTTGCGGTATACGCCATAACTGTTGTATTGAGAGCTATCTCTGAATTAATAACCCCCATGCAGTTTGGCCCAAGAAAACGAATGCCATACTTTTGAGCTATCGCTTTTACTTTTTCTTCTAGTTGCTTGCCTTCCTGCCCCACCTCTTTAAAGCCAGCACTTATGAT